>DTWD01000290.1 GCA_012963185.1 Acidobacteriota bacterium | reverse complement strand
GGGGTTAATGCCGGATACCGACCATTAGAAGGCTCGATAATCAACGAGGTTCTCCGTGTATCGACCGTATTCGTACCGACATCGATCCAAAACTGGTTATAGGAACCAGGCGCCTCACCGGAACCGCGCCTGTCGACATTGCCTCCCACCTCCGTGCGCTCGGAAGCTTGGTTCCATAACCGTTCTTCTCTATCAATTGCAGCTTGATCGAGATCTGCAGCCTCCTCTTCAGTCAAAAACTCTCTGTCCCCGTATTGCTCAGGACGTTGCATGGGAGTAATCGTTCGATAATCCCAGACACCCATCAGGTCAGGTGCTCCCCATGGTGTCATCGGAACCTCAGTCTGAGCCTCGCTGGACACCGCAGTTCCCAGTAACGCAACACCGGCTATAACCACCATTTGATAGCGCATCGAATCTCCCCCCCAGCACAAAATCGATTCGGTGCAGTCTACCTTGGGCTCGCCGCGAACGTGCAGGAAATTCGCGAAGATTAAAGACTCCACCGAATCGTTCAGCACGACAATGTTTTACCGGCACGACGTCGTCTCTCTCTAGGTTCTACAGCTCGCGCTGAGCGCAGCTGATCTCTTCTTGACACCGCCGGCATTGGACGGAACCCCTAGGCCTTCGTATCATGGCCTGTGGCAATGAGAGTGTGGGGATTCATTAGCGTCATTCTTCTGACGGGAATGCACGCATTAGCAGCCCAGGGTGAGGACTCCTATCAATCCAGGTGTACGTTGTGCCATGGCGCGGATGCCGCCGGGACCGACCGCGCTCGGTCCATTCTCCTTACGCTGTATCGAACTAATCGTGACCAACTTTCAACAATCATCACTGAAGGCGTTCCCTCGAAAGGCATGCCCGCCTTCAATATCCCAGGCGAGGAACTGGACGCACTGATTACTCACCTTAAAAATATGGCTGACGCGGCGGCACCCGCTGCTCGTGACCCACGTGCACCCACCCTACGAGCCGGTTCTCTTCAGCTTCTCAACGGTGAAACTATTAACGGTACCGTGCTGAACGAAAGTGGTTTCGACGCACAACTACGAACCGCTGACGGCAATATCCACCTTCTTAAAAAAGAGGGCGATACGTTTGTTCAGCCACAATTGGAACCATACGTCGACTGGAATTCGTACAACGGAAGTGATTCCTCAAATCGACACAGCACGCTCTCCCAAATCAATCAAAACAACGTTGATCAGCTGGCGGCGCAGTGGTTTTTCCCGATCCCAGATTTACCAATGATCGAAGGAACACCCGTCGTTCTCGCTGGCGTGATGTACGTCACCGGGCCAAATCAGGTGTATGCCCTTGACGCGGTCACCGGACGTGAACTCTGGCGTTATGCGCAACCACGGACTCCCGGATTGGTCGGTGACCCTGCCATCGGCCTGAATCGAGGTGTGGCAGTACGAGGAAATCTTCTGTTTACAGTCACCGACCATGCACATGTCATCGCACTCGACCGGTCGACGGGCAGATTGGTGTGGGATACAGAGATGGCTGACTACTACGACCACTATGGGGCTGTGGCAGCACCCTTGGTCGTCAATGATCTTGTCATTGCAGGCGTTAGCGCTGGAGATACAGGGCTTCGCGGATTTCTTGACGCCTATCATGCAGATACGGGCGAACGCGCGTGGCGATTCTGGACCATTCCCGCACCCGGCGAACCGGGGTCGGAAACCTGGGGTGACCCAGAAGTGCTCCGACGAGGATGCGGTGCAACCTGGCTCACGGGAAGCTATGACTCCGATCTTGACCTGCTCTACTGGCCGACAGGAAACCCCTGTCCCGATTTAAACGGCGACCGGCGTCCCGGGGATAACCTGTACACCAATTCCGTCCTCGCACTTCGTCCAAAGACGGGCGAACTCGAGTGGTATTTTCAATTCACGCCACACGACACACACGACTGGGATGCACAGGAACCCCTTCTATTAATCGACGAGGAATTTCAGGGTCGCCCACGTAAACTCCTTATTCAGGGGAATAGAAACGGTTTCTTCTACGTATTGGACCGAACTAACGGGCAGTTTCTCCTTGGAGAGCCATTCGTCCATCAAACATGGGCAGACGGAATGGATGACTCTGGACGACCTATCGTCCGACCAAACACAAACCCAACGGAGGAAGGCACCGACGTCTGTCCGGCCATTCGGGGTGCGACCAACTGGTGGGCAACGAGTTATCACCCTGGCACCAAACTGTTCTATCTCCTTGCCCATGAATCGTGCATGACGTACACGAAAAATAACCGCGAGTGGGAGCGAGGCCGAAGTTGGTTAGGTGGGACTGCCAGACTCACCGAGAACTCAATGAACCAAAAGTTTATTCGTGCGATTGACATCCAAACAGGTGCGATCGCGTGGAGCTATCCGCAAACGGGAAAAGCCCAGACTTATTCCGGCGTGCTCTCAACAGATGGAGACCTGGTCTTTTTTGGAGAAGACAGTGGGGCATTTGCAGCACTGGACGCAGAAACGGGCGAACCTCTCTGGCACTTCCAAGCGAATCAGGACTGGAAGGCCTCACCAATGACTTACATGGTCGGCGGTCGCCAGTATGTAACGATCGCATCCGGTCTTGGCTTCTGGACTTTTAGCCTACCTGAATGACCGAGGTCAGGCCCGGTCACACACAATGACACTACCAATCGTCGAGAATCCTCGGACCTATAGCCAACTGAACGCTGCGACGCACCCTACCACCCAGAGCGGTGCGCGGCATCGGACTCGCTTAACTCAAACCCAACTGAGACAACATCGTGTTCAAGTCAAAATATTGTCGGCTCAACGCAACCTTGCCATCCCGAACGACAATTACCGAAATCGCCCGCATGCTAAAGCTTTTACCGGTGGCCTCGACGACACCATCCGGCGTGACGAGCGGCCCAGTATGAGTTCCCGTCCATGTTTTTTCCAAGACGACCCTGTTGCCACTAGCCTGCGCGTCGTGAAAGGTCGCTTTTGAATCCGGAAACCCAGCCCCCCACGCTTTCCAGATCTCAAGAACATCCGAGATTCCCTCAGCCCTGCGGTGCGTGGCCACTTCTTCGTACACAAAATCGGCTGTATGTACTTCCTCGGCTTTCGCCCAGTCTTTTTCGTTGTAGGAAATAATCGATTGCTTTGCGGCTTCAATTAATTCTTCTGACATCGTATTCCTCACTCTTTCTTCATGAATAACGCCCTCGCCCTACTTCCAGAAAGACGTGGATTATCGGCTGGACACTAGCACCCACGTGCACCCTAATCGAACTCTATCTGCTCAAGAAAATATATATCTTTGAAATAAATAAATTGTGACAGGGGCATCCGGTCGGGTTACAGCACTAACCGTAGCCTAAAAGACTCTTAGCGGAGGCGCGCTGACTGGCAGCATCCCCAACGAAATCGCGTGACGTCTAAGTACGTCTAACGCGGCACGACCTTTGACGCCGAGGTCAACAGTCCAGTCGTTTACATACAGATCAACATGTTTCAACATCACATCGTCGGTGAGTTCTTCTGCGTATTGACGCATGGTTTCCACCGTCTCATCACGATGTGCCAAGGCGTATACAACAGACTCTTCCAGAACGGCTTTTACGCTTTCAATACGCTCAGACCCAAGACGATGACGCGCGACAATCCCGCCAAGAGGCAGTGGCGTGGACGTCTCCTTCTCCCAACTCTCACCGAGATCTTCGAGTAAAAACAGACCCTGGTCACGCCACGTAAATCGCCCTTCGTGAATGCACACGCCAAAATCGGCTGTTCCCCCTTTGAGCGCCGGCATGATCTCAGAAAAAACTCTGTACTCGACATCGCCTTCTCCAGGATGAAATAGGCGGTACAGCAGCGTTGCCGTTGTCTTTTCACCGGGACACAAGACAAGCGCCTGTGCTCTGTCAGAAGCTAGCATCCAATTACGCGGATGTGTATTCGGGCGGGCAGCGAGCAATAAAGGACCAACGCCGAAACCAAGAGCCGAACCAACGGAAAGCACACCTACCTCAGCCCCCAAAGACAGCGCCGCGTAAAAACTTACCTTTGCGACATCGAAATCACCACGCAGTAACCGTTGATTCAGTTCATCGACGTCCAAGAGTTCAATCCGGAATTCCAATCCACGGAGGTCTATCTTTTTTTTGAGAATCGCGTGAAACGCAAATGTGTCATTCGGGCAGGTAGAAATACCCAGATGAATAGGCGTCATGCAGGATTATCATCCCACGACGAACAAACGATGGCTTCCTCTGATACCGACCATGCAGCCGCCAACGCTTCTCGTATCTGCCAGTTCGCGCTCAGACGGTCACCCACAACATTGGAAACTCCTCGCACAATGACTAGTGGCACATTGTCTAGTCGACACGCCAGCGCAACAGCATACCCTTCCATATCTTCCGCCACCACACCTGGGTAGCGTTGCAACCGTTGTCGCGCGTCCTGCGTTGAAGCTGATGCCGCACTAACGGTCAGAAGCGAACCAACGCCAGACTGAATAGGTACTGTCAGCATGAGTTCGTCACCAATCCCATCCTCTGGACCGGCTCCCGCCCACTGCTGAAAACCGAGTTCTTCGGCCGGCACAAACGACTCGTCCGAACCCACACCAATTCCATGCATGCGCACACGTGAGAAAAACGCGGCGCCTCCTACCGGTAAAACCGTAGAATCAAACGTCCCAGCAATACCAATCAGTAACACCCTGTCCGGCTTATGAACGGCGATTTGAGAGGCTGTTCGCGCTGCGGCCGCCACTGGACCAAAGCCGCACAACTCGCAGGCACCGTAGGAATTGAATCGAGGCTGACTTGCAAGGTGCTGCCGCTCGATTTCGGTCGGCACTAGCAAGAGTGTTTTTGGAATAATCCTTCTGACTACGGCTGGGAGACTTTCGACTTCCCAATCTGTGCGGGTTTCAGTAGCTCCGGCTGTGGCTCCGGTTTCTCTTCATAGATATCACGAATCGCAGGTCGCTCACCGGCCGTCGACAGGCCGTCAGCCATCATCACCCGAGTCACCGCTTCCGTGGTCGGACGCGATAACTTAAATCCGCCCCCACGATAGCCTTCAGCAATAAACAGTGGCGTCAGTCCGCGTTCATTCTTCTCTTTCCAAATCGTAGAATCTGCGGCATGTCTCGCGAGCAATTCAACAACGGTCGGGAAATTCCCATACGCGGCACCATGCATCGGGGTATCCCCATTCTCGTCAATAGCATCAATGTCCGCGCCGAGATCTAACAATAACTCAACGGCTTCATACGCTTCCGGTTCTGTCCCCGCTTCTTCAAGCGGCGCCGTCGTACCAAGACCCGCCGCCGCCATGAGTGGCGTTGTAAATTCAATGTTCGGCATGAACGGGTCAGCGCCTAATTCCACCAACAATCGCATAAACGCTACATCGGCTCGATCCGCTGCCATCAGAAATGCCGTGGCGCCTTCATTACTCAATCGCGATGCCGTCTGTGGTGGTCTACCCTTCGGCTGTTCCAATCTCAAGTTCACGTCAGCGCCACGTTCGACCATCCCTCTCACAAACTCCAAGCTGGTCACGTTCCCGGAGCCAACAGGGGAAGGGTTCCCGGTATCACTTGCATCCGGCTTACGCGTCCAACTCACACTATGGATCGGACTAAAACCGGTTCGCTGATCATTTAGATCGGCACCAGCGTCAACGAGTGATAATCCCAGTTCAAAATGCCCATTTCGAACTGCAAGTAGCAATGGACTCATCCCATCATTGACGGGTCGCGCAGAGCGCGTATCACACCACGCACACACCGCATCCTTGTCACGCTCCAAAAGAGCGTTCACATCAGTGCCAGCCTGTAGCAACCGCTGAACCACCTCGATGCGCCCCTCACGGACCGCAAAAAACATCGACGTAAAACCGGAATACAACTTCGCGTGCACATCCGCACCAGCATCGAGAAGCGCATCGACCACTAATGCATGCCCTTCTGCTGCCGCCCACATCAACGCCGTTTGATTCCGGTGTTCTGTCGCGTTCGGGTCCGCACCATGCCGCAGTAAGGACTCGACAACATCAAGGCTCCCGGCATATGACGCGGTCATCAAGACCGACTCACCACCGCTCAATACGGTGTTGGCGTCGGCGCCAGATTCAAGCAAGAGGTCAACAAGGAAGCCATTGCCATTCGTCGACGCAAGCGAAATAGGAGCCACTCCATATCGGTTCTCTAACCGCACATCGGCACCGGCATTAACTAACAGCTTCGCCGTCTGGAAATCATCGTGATACACCGCCCAATGCAACGCTGTCATTCCGTCAACCTGCGCCGCATTGACATCGACTCCCGTCTTCAGCAGCGTCTCTATTACCGCGGCCTCTCGATTCTCTGCTGCATCGGCAACCAGGGCCTCTCCTGCTGCCGCAGCAGTCCCAACGCGAGTCGCCAGCGCAACAAACACGATCACCTGAACGCAGACTCCTACAGTGCGCAGCATGCCCATCGCTCCTACCTCCTGCTTAGACGGTAACTTCATCAAATAAATTCTCAACTTTCGCATTACTATCACCAAACGAATCAAGATGCACACCGACACGATCGAGAAGTGTCATATGCAAATTCGCTAAAGGTGTCTGGTCCGCGTATCGAATATGTTGGCCACCCTTCATGCCACAGCCAGCTCCCCCAACAACAAGGATCGGAAGGTTCTCATGGTCATGAATACTTGGGTTCCCAATGCCACTGCCGTACAAGTAGACAGTGTGGTCAAGCAGCGACCCGTCACCGTCCGGTGTGGCTGCTAATTTCTGAAGAAATTCAGAGAAGAACGACACATGATACGTGTTGATCTTGGCGATTTTCTCTAATTTCCCAGGATCGTTTCCATGGTGACTCGTCGGGTGGTGCGGATCAGGTACTCCAATTTCAGGATACGTCCGGTTGTTCAATTCACGAGTCAACTGAAAAGTAATAACCCTCGTCAAATCGCCCTGCAGCGCAAGCGCTTGCAGATCGAACATCAAACGAGCATGGTCCGCGAATGAAACGGGTACACCCGTTGGGCGATCCATGTCAGGTTCAGGATTATTCATTGCACCGTGCTCTGCTCGCTGGATCTGGCGTTCCACTTCACGAATGCTATCGAGATACTGATCCACTCTGATGCGGTCTCCAGCCGTCAGTCGTGCCTTTAGTTGCTGGACATCCGCACTAAACGAATCCAGTAAGCTCGCCCTGTTCTGTAGCGCCGCCCGCCGCTCTTCAGGCGTCCCGCCCTCACCAAAAAGTCGCTCGAATACCATCCGGGGATGGGCTTCCGATGGCAACGGCGTTGTGGGAGATGACCACGACAAACTGTTCTGGTAGACACAGGCATAACCGTTATTACACACACCCGCAAGAGGATCCACGTCCATGCATAATTCCAGAGACGACAACTGCGTGTCTTGGCCGATTTGTTTTGCAGCAAGTTGGTCAGCGGTCGTTCCGAGGTGATAATCAGAACTCTCTGTATGCTTGGCAAACGCCGCACTCAGAAAACCTGAATTCGACGTATCGTGCGTACCCGGATAGGACATTTCCAATTCAAGATTTGTAACGACCGTCAACTGGTCACGAACCGGTTCTAGCGGGCTCAAGCTGGGGGACAACTGTCTCAAGACCCCCTCCCCTTCAGGAATCCATTTGTCGTGATGACACCCCATCGGGACAAAGACGTATCCCAATCGTGGCACCGGTTTCGCTGCTGTCTTCGCAAGTGCCGTTGCTGCTGGAATCATGGCGTCCAGTAAAGGCAATGCCAGGGTTGCCTGCAAGCCACGCAAGAACGTACGTCTTGGTAACGCCTTCTTTGTGATGATCATGTTGAGTTCCTCATCTGAAACGGTACGCTGTTTACAATCCCTAGAATAACTGACGAAAACCGATATCCCTCAGATTCCACATCGCGAACGATCTTGCGAATCGCCGGCGCATCATAAAATTCGACGCCGCGACCAAGCGCAAAAGTCAGCAATTTCTCGGCCAATGTTCCGGTGAAAAGATCCGGACGACTCAGCAGGCCATCCTCCAATCCAGAGACACCCACAAAGTCCCCGACTCCCGGGAGTCCGCCCGACGCATCCATCAGACCGTTATCTCCTTCATGCTCACGCCAACGACCAATCGCATCAAAATTCTCAAGCGCAAATCCAACAGGATCGATCGTGCGATGACAACTTGCGCACACCGCATTTGTACGATGCGCGGCTAAGCGTTCTCGCATCGGCAGATTAGCTGCGACCGCATTTTCTTCAAGAGACGGAACATTCGGTAAAGGCGGCGGTGGCGGCGCACCAAAAATGTTATCGAGTACCCAGACACCGCGAATGACAGGTGATGTCCTCGTCGCGTACGACGTTACCGACAAAATACTCCCGTGACGAAGGAGTCCCCCACGTTTACTGACAGGATCGAGGGACACTCGCCGAAACCGGCTACCGTAAATATTCGGAATCCCGTAATGCTTTGCAAGGCGCTCATTTAAGAACGTGTAGTCCGAACTCAACAAATCAACCACACTCCGGTCTTCCCGGAGCACACTATCAAAAAACATCTCTGTTTCTTTACGAAACGCCTGCCGTAAATTGTCGTCGAAGTCCGGATAGAGTCTCGCGTTCGGTGTAACGGCTTCAAGGTTTCGAAGACGGAGCCACTGCCCCGCAAAGTTACTTGCCAGATTAAAAGATCGCGAGTCGGCAAGCATCCGCCGAGTCTGGCGCTCGAGTTCATCCGGGGCACTCAATACTCCACTAATCGCTGCATCAAGCAATTCGTCGTCCGGAATACTGCTCCACAGAAAAAACGACAGCCGTGACGCCAGTTCAAGGTCGCTAATGCGGTAAACGCCGCCATCTGCCACTTCTTCTGGGTCGGATTCCACACGAAACAGAAAACTGGGATTCATGAGTACTGCGCTTAACGCCTTTCCGATACCGATGTCAAAATCCCCCTCTGCCCTTCCCTCGCGGAAAAACTCCATCGGACCGTTCAACTCATCCGTAGAAACCGGTCGGCGGTACGCCCGGCGCATCACGGTCATAAGAATCTGCTCGGCGCAGTTCTCTTCGATCGATTGACTCACCTCAGTCGGTTCGCACACAAACAACCGCCGCCGGCTGGGCGTGTCCGCAGCGCCGGTCGCGTTATACGGCCCGGTAATGGACATCTCATACACAGCCGGTGTCTGGCGTGGGTGTCGAGTCTCATTAAAGTGTGACTGCAGTGGTTGGCGCTCTGTTTCAAGGAGCGAGGCCGCACGCTTAAAGAACGTTACGCCGACATCATGTGGGCCAGCCGTCACTTCAATCCGTGCCTTCAGATGCTCATCCACCCGGGCATGGTCATCTCCCTCAGGTGGCTTCTCAATCGTGAACAACTCAACACGTTCTCGGTCTATAAGTAACTCCAGCGTGTGGTCCTCTGGTTGTCTCAATCCCCCTACAAAACCACCGCGGTTCCGCGCCAAGCGAATTTGGATATCGTACTCGCCGTCTTGAGCAAACGTATACGAAACGACGACCCCACCACGTGTACCTATGGGAAGTCCTTCCATGTGGTCTTCCTGAGTCATATCGGCAGGCACACGAATGACATCACCCTGTACTGACGTCAATGTAGTGCCAACCGCCAACCGACTAACCCGCTGAGCAGCGGATATGTACCGATCCAGTAGCGCCGGAGAAAGGTCCCCGACATTAACATTATCGAAACCATGCCCCGCTTCATCTGGAGGCAACAGCGTTGCACCGTCGATGTCTAAGGCCAGCAGATCACGAATGGCATTCTGATATTCAGTCCGGTTAAGACGACGGAGCGATTCTGTTCGACCGGCAAATGGTTGCATTTCCGCGGCCGCATCTAAATTGGATTCCAACCATGTTCGCAACGCCAAGCTATCTTCGATAGGCGGAGGGGTCCGGTTCGGGGGCGGCATCGTACCCGTTCGCAACTTCCGTACGACCTTTTCCCATACCTCCGCGTGCTCAAGCGGGTTCCCGACATCGATGTCTTCCAGACTTAAACCAGCGGTTTCCAGCCTGTCGCTATGGCAAGTAACACAGTACCGATCAAGCAACTGGCGATGGGGAGCGGCGTCCTCTTGCGCAACAACGTGAGCAGATACACACGTCGCCAAAAGCAATGGAAGCGCTGTCTTCACTGTCTGTATTCTGGACATTGCTACATTCTTGTCACGTGCAAATCAGAACACGTACCATCCGGCACTGTGAGCCTAGTCGTACCGGCAAAGCAAGTCAAGAATAAAACGGCCTAACCCTATAGAAAGTAAAGAGTTAGAACACTCCCACCTCTATCTCAAGCACTACTATAATTCCGTTACATTTTTGGAGCACCATGACCGAATTCATTCAAGCCGTACGCTGTCACCGCTACGCCGGGCTCGATAAGATGGGAAAACCCATTTCCACACCGGACCCGTTGAGCGAAGTTTTGAGGTTGGAGGAAATCCCGGCACCATCATGCAGCGACGGTCAGGTGCTTATCGACACCTACTATGCCGGCATCCAATACCCGGATACGCTTCAGGCCCAAGGCCTATACCAGATGAAACCAGAACTTCCGTATATCCCAGGAATGGACGTAACCGGAACCGTTAAATCGGTAGGAGCTGGTGTAGAACACGTCAACGTTGGGGACCGGGTCATTGCACAAATGTCGATCGGTGGGCTCTCTTCGGTGGTCAGTGTTGGCGCTTCGAACGTCTGGAAGGCACCACCCCGTATCCCTCTAGCGAAGTGCGCCAACCTCGGCCGGAATTTCTTTCCGGCCTATCACTCTCTCAAAACGCTAGGACATATTACTGCCGGTGACCTAGTCCTCGTCGATGGGGCGTCGGGTGGCGTGGGTATGGCCGCAATCGAATTAGCGAAAGCCATGGGCGCACAGGTAATTGCTGGCGTGAGTGTTCCAGAAAAAACGTCGTTACCTGAAGCGGCCTGTGCAGACCGTGTCTTTTGTTACGGCCGTGACCGCGATAGCTATCGGAAGTTTAAAACTGACATTAAGCAGGCTTCAACTGAACT
>DTWD01000289.1 GCA_012963185.1 Acidobacteriota bacterium | reverse complement strand
TTGGGTAAAGGATTTGCGCTACTCGCAATCAACTGTCCAACGTTCGATCTTAAGGCCGCGCTGTGTCATCGACTCTGGCAGGCTTTGTCTGTACAGGGAATGCATGTTGTCAGTGCTGAGATGCAACCACCGTTGTCCGATTCTTACCTGGTTCCAATAGATAATCGATTCGACGAGATCATGAGACTGCATCACGGGGAAGTGTTATTGGTCCGCCCCGACCGGTACATCGTCGGTTCAGTACGACCAGCAGAATTGGAAACACTCGCGTTGAACGTTGAGCGGTTACTTGGCGTGTGAAGCCTGCTGTTCTGGCGTCGATCCTGACGGTCTGTCCTGAATTATTCCTATTTAACAACGACGGTGAGTGGAAATTACAGCTCTCTGATTCCGTGGCTACGGACGAGAAAGTAGCAGGCCACGACCACTAAGAGTGTGCCGTTGACGGTTAGCACGAATGTGGCTGAGGTCTGGTTAGCAAGAGTTCCACCCATGAGGTCACCGAGCGGCATTCCGCCTCGAAATGCTAGCATGAAGATGCTCATAACGCGGCCTCGCAACTCATTTGGTACTGCAAGCTGGACGAGTGATGTAACTAGTGAAAACACTATAATAAGGGTGGCTCCACTCAGTAATAGCAGCAGTTCGCTTAGTAACATGACCCGTGAGAATGAGAATGCGATGATGATGGCGCCGAAGGCAACTTGCACGCACAACAAGGTTAGCCCCATGCGCTTAAACTTCCCAAGCCAGGCCACGATCAACGCTCCGATCACAGCACCCGTGCCTGAAAACGCTAACATCTGGCTGTACTGCTCGACTCCTTCATGGAAAACACTATCGACGACAACTGGTAGTAGCGTCAGTAATGGGAGACCGAGGAAGGTCGTCATAAACGCAAGGATAGTGAGTGTCAGTAAGGCACCTTCGTGTTTGACGTAGGACAGGCCTCCACGTAACTCTTCCATCATTGGTCGTTGGTTGGTGGGTGGTACGTGTTTCACCCGTAGTGACATGAGTGCGATGATGACGACAAAAAATGATAAGCCATTCAGTCCAAAACACGCCGCAGTACCTAAAGCGGCTAAAGTGATGCCTGCAATCAACGGACCAAAGACACGAGCGAGATTAAACTGAATGGAGTTCAGCGCGATCGCATTCGGCAGTGTTTGTTTTGGGACAAGTGTAGGGAGAAGAGACTGGTAAGCGGGACCGCCGAATGCCTGACCGCATCCTGATACGAATGATAATAAGAGAATGTGCCAAACTTGAACGATGTCGAAATAGACGAGGGCCGCCAATATAAATGCTGAAGTCATCTGGACGTACTGGGAACCTATAAGCAGATAACGTCGGTCTTTGCGGTCGGCTATTACACCACCGATTAATGTGAAGAGTAGGATTGGTAATTGCGCTAAAAAAGAGTCGAGACCAAGGAAGAATGCCGAACCCGTCATTGCAAGGACGAGCCAACGCTGTGCAACTTGTTGCATCCAACTACCAGTGGTGGAGGTAAAGGCGCCTAGCCACAAGACCCGAAAATCACGAAAAGTGAATGCAGCGCCTAAACGTCGCAACACACGGTACCCGAAAGATGTTGAAGTGCTATCGGTATCAGTCGGAGCGTTTGAGTGTAGTGGTTCGGCCACGCGCGCGAGAGTCCTTCACCGATAGTGGCCGCCTGGATCTCTTGCTGTCGCCCACGGACAACCCGGATTGCCACATGGTGAACTCCAGCTTGACCATGCAGTGGAAGG
>DTWD01000288.1 GCA_012963185.1 Acidobacteriota bacterium | reverse complement strand
TCTTTTTCTTCTTGCTGTTCATTAAGAATTTTCCGGCAATTTCGATTACGGAAATGAAGGAAGGCGCACAACATGGCGACTAGCGACCGATGTCCGCACCTACTATTACGTACGGTTGTTCATTGGTTTGGGACAGAGTCCTAAGGACACACGTTATGGGAATATTGCTCGGGATTTACGATGACCGGCGAAACGCCATTGAAGCGATCTCATCTCTCCAGAAGGATGGTGTCGATAACATCTCTGCGTATACACCAGCCCCTGACCACACAATTGAAGGGATGCTGAATACCCGTATTAGCCCGGTGCGCCTGTTTGTACTAATTGGTGGAATCCTTGGTTGCATCGCTGGCTTTGCCTTCCCGATCTATACCGTGTATGCCTGGCCGCTGATTACGGGTGGTAAACCTCTGATTTCAATTCCAGCCTTCGTTGTTATTGCATTTGAACTGATGATTTTGTTCGGCGCTATCGCCGGAATGGTAAGTTTCTTTGGACTTTCTGGTTTGCCACAAACACGTCTAGCCCTACGGGATACGCGTTTTACAAACGACCATTTCGGTATCGAAGTGCAGTGCGCCGATGCGAAGCAATCGACCATACGCGCTGCCATGGAAACAGCCGGCGCGATCGAGGTGCAAACACATGCGTAGGTTGCTATTGACAGCGGTATTGGTCTGCGTTGTTGGTAGTTCAGTACTGGCTTTGAGTTGGTTCCGTAATATGTGGACCGGTCCAGTTGTACTCCCACAAACAGAACTCCGGATGCCACCAGAGCGGTCCATGCCAACCGATGGCCTGCGCCAACTTAATCGCCGCCAAGCGCGTGACCTACCAAACCCTGTGCCCAATACTCCAACGACCGTCGCTCAAGGCGCAAATTTGTACAACACCTATTGCACGGTGTGCCATGGTGGTCAGGGTCGTGGTAACGGACAACTAGCATCGTTTTACCGTCGCATGCCGGACCTCACCATGAGACACGTACGGAACTATCCAGACGGGTTTATTTACACGATCATCCGAGAAGGCGGTAGAAATATGCCGCGGTTTGCTGATGCGTTGAACCCCGACGAACGGTGGGCGCTGGTGCACTTTGTAAAAACACTTGAACCTGAGCAGGAGACATCACAGGAATGAACGTCATTCCATCACACTCTGCTTCACTGGTCTCTAACGAGACACGGCGTGCCCTGCTAGGTTTCGGTGTAATCGGCACCCTAGCATTTGTGTACGGTGTGATCTTTGGTGAAAACCTTCGCGCCTGGCAAAGCCTACTTGTTAACTTTTTGTTTTTTGCCGGTCTCGCACAGTCCGGAGTCGTTATATCCGCGCTACTGCAAGTAACATCGGCACGTTGGGGACGTTCTCTTAAGCGAACCGCCGAGGCAACTGCAGCTTTTTTCCCAGTGGCATTCATCTTGTTGCTCGTCCTGCTAGGCGGGATTACAAGCTGGGCCCCCTGGGTGCATGAACCCATCGAAGCAAAAACACCCTGGCTGAATATTCCATTTTTCGTTGTCCGGCAGTTATTAGCCTTCGGCCTGTTAACCGGCCTAAGTCTTCTCTACGTGTATAAATCACTCCGGCCAGATATTGGCATGCTCCATGAATCAGGCTCGCAGTCAGCCGATGGATTCGCGAAACGACTCATTACGAACTGGAAGGGCACCGACGCGGAACGTGAAACTGGTCAACGCGCACAGGATCGGCTCGCCGTCGCGGTCCTGATTAGTTACGCGTGGGTCTTCACGCTGGTTTCTTTCGACTTCGTCATGTCGCTTGACCCACACTGGTTTTCGACACTAATGGGTGGCTATTACTTTATTGGCAACCTGTTTGTCGGGTTTGCATTCTTGGCCATTATTGCCACGTGGGGACGACATCGCCTCGCGATCGCCGACTACGTTGGAAAGCAGCAGTTACACGACGTCGGCAAGCTGCTGTTTGGGTTTTCAATCTTGTGGGCATACTTGCTTTTTTCCCAGTATCTTGTCATTTGGTACGGCGATTTAGCTGAGGAAACTGAATTTATTTATCACCGGATGCACGGCGCGTGGGCCCCGATCACCTGGACCATGTTTGGTCTCTGTTTCGTTATCCCATTCATATCGCTTTTGAGTAAAGCGATCAAAATGAAATCTAATGGACTATTGACCATCGCCTGCATCGCATTTGTGGGCATGTGGCTTGAACGCTTTATTCTTGTTGCGCCATCGCTATGGCATGAGGATGGAGTCCCATTAGGCATACTCGAGCTCCTCATCACTCTCGGAGTATTTGGCCTCTTTGTATTCTGCTATACGGGGTTCTTGCGCACCTTCCCGATTCTCCCGATATCTGACCCCAAATTTATCTCGACACCAGAAACTGGCCACTAAAGTCCACTCCCAGAACCATCTGGTACTCGTCGAAGGCTATCGGACTGTCTCTCGGTTAAAACTGAAGACCCATTGCCTGACGATTTTCGTAAGCCGCCTAACAACTAGACATTTCCCTCCGAACTTGCCATCCATGTTCTTTCACAGAATTTACGCTTGCGGCACCATCCTCAGCGAACGCATACCGAAGAAGACCGGCGACACAAACTTTTTTCAGATACCAGCACGCGATGAGTTTCCAAGCCATCTATTTCCAACAGAATGACACCAAACCCAATTGATCGCTGTAGATAAAACGTTAGGGATTAGGAAACAGAAATTGCGACTTCATGACATCTCCGTGAAATATGTATGAAACGGTCGGCCCAGGGTCAAAACCACCAATCGAACCAACGCGCTAAACTGCATCTATGGTAAAAGGTGCGCCGTACCTCTTCGGTCGACTGGCTGGGAAACAATTCAGTAAGGCCAAGTGGATGTGGCAATCCTTTGCCGGCAACGAAGACGAAGCAATTCAAGCTGAACACGCTGTCGGACGTGATATGGCGACAGTCGTTAAAGAACAGGCTCGAGAGCGAGGGAAGGGTGACCCTGAATTCCAAGTCCTGCTCGACGACATTGCAAAACCACTTGCAGAACGTGTAAAAAATAGAAATTACCGCTTTGAAGTAACAGTTCTTTTGAGTGACAACCCCACTGCATTTGCATTACCTGGTGGTTTCATTTTTATCGCGCCGGCTCTCGTCGAACTTGCTGAGAAAAACGCAGACGAATTGGCTTTTGTCATCGGCCATGAAATGGCTCACGTGATTCGGCGACATGCGATTGATCGCATCTTGTCTCAAAAAGCACTGTCTATGGCATCACTGGCTACCCCGACTGGGAGGGCAATCGCGCCCTGGCTTCGATCCGTAGGCATGCAATGGCTCGAAAAAGCCTATTCGCGCGAACAAGAATATGAAGCCGATATCTTGGGTTCGCGCTTAGCCCAAGTTGCCGGATTCGACCCTCACGGAGCACTGCGCATGCTGGAACGATTTCGGAGTCTGGAAGGTTCGAGTGACCCAATCGGTCTCGGTGCCTATCTATCAACGCATCCTCCAATCAATGACCGCCAGCAGCATATTCGCGAACAACTTCGTCTTGATAGGTAGACACGAAACTTGAGACCCGCGTAATATCTGCAAGTTTGTGCTTCATGCTACGCCATTATGAGAGAACGTCCACACCAGGTAATTAGTCGACCCGACAATGGTGCGTCAGCTCTTTCCCACGAGGGGTTGATCCGCCGCCGTTTCGAAAGGCGCCTCAATCTGCTTCAAATCCCTCAAGACCTAACGGGATGGTCAGTACTCGATATCGGTGCGTGGCATGGGTTCTTTTCGTTCGAATGCGAACGTAGAGGTGCAGACCGCGTCTTAGCAGTTGACAGTTTTTCATGGGATCAATTTGGCATGGATGAATTCTTATCTATGCACAAACGGATCGGCTCATCGGTAGAACACCGGCGGGCTGATGTACATACTCTCGACCCAAAAGAAATCGGTCAATTTGACTTAGTCTTGCTTCTCGGCGTTTTTTACCATCTTCGCAATCCATTGGCAGCACTCGAGCAGATCGCGAAGGTTACTAGACGACTCCTAATCTGTGAAACTCATGTTTTGCTACCGTTCGTACACGAACGCTATCCTCTTGTGCCTTTTTTTCCTGGTGATGAGCACGTGGCTGAAACGAAGTACGAAATGTGCGCAATGCCGACCATGACCGCACTAAACCAAATGCTACAATCTTCAGGCTTTGACGATGTCAAAACCGTGTACTCACCGTCATTTCGTTATTGGAAGAAATTTCTTGCACTCGTAACAAACCGTCCACAATCAGGCCGCGGCATTGTTCATGCGCGCGTGTCGTCGTGAACGAGAATGAAGGAGATTAGCGCAATGAAGATTGCGGTACTAGGCATGGGAACGATGGGCGCCCCAATGGCGACCAACTTAATCAAAGCTGGCTGTGAGGTCACTGTTCAAAACCGCACCAGAAGTCGAGAAGAGCCTCTCGAAAAAATCGGAGCAACACGCGCCGAAACACCAGCCGCAGCCGCAAGTGAAGTCGATATTGTGCTCTGTTGCGTGTCAGATACCCCAGATGTTGAACGAGTATTACTGGATCCCGAAACAGGTGTAATTGCGTCACTCAAAGACGGAGCATTAATTATCGATTGTTCCTCTATTGCCCCTGAAGCCACACGGCGTTTCGCCGAGCAATTTCGTGCCAAAAACATTGGGTACGTCGACGCGCCGGTTTCTGGCGGCTCAGAAGGCGCGGTCAAAGGCACGCTCACCATCATGTGCGGTGGCACAGAAGACGACTTCGCGCGAGCCGAACCAGTGCTTCAAATCATTGGTGCCAAGGTAACGCGGATTGGTCCGGTCGGCTGTGGGCAGATCGCAAAGGTTGCAAATCAAGTGGCTATCGCAGGAACCTTCATGGCCTTAGCCGAGGCGCTCACACTTGCGTATCGTGCAGGCGCGAACCCAGAGCGCGTCGTTGACGCAATCGGTGGGGGGGTTGCCGGCTCATGGATCCTTAATAACCGTTCTGACAAGATGTTGAATGACGACTATCCTCTCGGCTTCCGGACTCGGCTGCACCGAAAAGATCTAGGCATCGCACTCGATACGGCGAAACAATTTAATGTGCCAGTACCTATCGCGAGTCTAGTTGCGACGATTGAAGATGCCCTGATTGCCCAAGGGTACGGAGATGAGGACATGTCAAATCTCGCACGGTTTGTGCGTGAAGGCGCAGGAATCCCGAATGGACCGATGAAGGCGTAATGGCTAGGAAAGTTTTTTCGAGTTCGAACGACGCCCTAGACGGCCTCTTAACAGATGGCATTACACTCATGGTCGGCGGATTTGGTTTGTGTGGCGTACCACAAAATCTGTGCGTCGCCCTTCGTGATTCAGAAGTCACTGATCTGACGTGTATTAGTAACAACGCCGGTGTTGACGGTGCCGGACTCGGCCTCCTGCTTCAAACTCGACAGGTCACAAAAATGATTGCGAGTTATGTCGGCGAAAATAAATTGTTCGAACGTCAATACCTTGATGGAATTCTTGAAGTAGAACTTAACCCGCAAGGGACACTTGCTGAACGCATTCGGGCTGGCGGTGCCGGCATCGGGGCCTTCTTCACGCCAACGGGGTACGGCACACCCTTAAGTGAAGGTAAGGAAACTCGCCTACTGAACGGCCGCTGGCAGGTTCTCGAAACAGCTCTTCGTGCCGATGTTTCATTGGTCAAAGCGTGGAAAGCCGACGAGGAAGGGAACCTCGTTTATCGGATGACCGCGCGTAATTTTAATCCACCAATGGCCGAAGCTGGGACAGTCACCGTGGCGGAAGTCGAAGAGATCGTTCCGTGTGGCACGCTCGATCCCCACAACGTCCACACACCGGGCGTGTACGTTGATCGAATTGTTGTTGGAGAAAATCAAGAAAAAGTAATCGAACGGCGCAAGACACGCTCAGACTGACTGCCGTTCGAAACGACGCAAACCAAAATCGGAGGTAAGTGTGGCGCTCGATAGAGAGCAAATCGCACGTCGTGCGGCAAAAGAGATCCGGGACGGTAATTACGTCAACCTCGGTATCGGTATCCCGACCCTGTGCGCAAACTTTGTCCCATCTACCGCACATGTCATGTTACAGAGCGAGAATGGGCTACTCGGAATCGGACCGTATCCCAGAGAAGACGAAATCGATGCAGACCTCATCAATGCCGGCAAGGAAACCGTGACCGCCGTCAAGGGAGCGAGTTTCTTTAGTAGCACGCAAAGTTTTGCAATGATTCGCGGTGGCCATATCGACCTTGCGATTCTAGGTGCGATGCAGGTCTCCGCCTCCGGTGACCTAGCAAACTGGATGATTCCAGGCTCTATGGTCAAAGGACCAGGTGGAGCGATGGATCTCGTCTCGGGTGCCAAGCGCGTACTAATCGTAATGGACCATCTTTCAAAGGGTGGTGACAAAAAAGTCCTGAAGGAATGCACGCTCCCGCTAACAGGAAAAAACGTCGTTCACCGCATCGTTACATCGCTCGCCGTTCTCGATGTCACACCTAATGGACTTCAATTAATCGAACGTGCGCCAGGTACGTCCATTGACGAAATCCAAGATGGAACCGATTCCAAATTAGTCATTAAGGGCACCGTGCCAGAAATCGTCGCTTAGGTGCTGCTGCGCTGGATGGAATAGCTAGGTAAGCGGTGGCGTATCTCGTGCGAGACGAACCGAAGCCGTAACCGCCTGACCAATCACATCAAGCGCACACCGTGTTGCCTGCCGCCTCCATAGTTGACTCCGAGGACAAAAGCATTCCAGTAGTTCTTTTTTGACCCTGGAATAGCCGGCT
>DTWD01000287.1 GCA_012963185.1 Acidobacteriota bacterium | reverse complement strand
CGCACCGTACAAGAAAATCACACACCGAAGTAGCGATCCTGTGACCATCAACACTCCCCCTCTCACCGCACGCGATCCGACCGATGCAAGTCAGCGAGATACTGAACTTGCCCTCGCCAAAAATATACTTCGGATCGAATCTGAAGCCGTCAAGGCACTCATAGAACGAATTGACGACTTATTCTTAGACGCCGTAGACCTTGTTAGCGTCTGCCAAGGCCGTGTCATTGCGACCGGCATGGGTAAATCTGGAATCATCGCCAGAAAACTCGCAGCGACTCTGTCGAGTACTGGCACAGCGGCCTATTTTGTGCATCCCGCTGAAGCCCTACACGGAGACCTTGGTGCGATTCAAACGACAGACGTTGTCGTGAGCATCTCCCACAGTGGGGAAACCCCTGAACTGGTGCGCCTCCTCGAAATGACTAGACGACTAGGAGTCAAAACGATCGCTCTGACCGGTACGCCGAACAGCCCGCTAGGAACTAACAGTGACATCGTGCTCGACTGCGGCGTGCAGACCGAAGCCTGCCCACTAAACCTCGCGCCAACCGCGAGCACAACCGCCGCACTCGCTGTAGGTGATGCCCTCGCGCTCGTACTTGCCCATCGGAACGGCTTCAAAGAAGCTGATTTCGCGCATCTTCATCCCGGTGGCATACTTGGAAAACGACTACTCCGTGTAGACCAACTGATGCACGCGGGTGCGGACATCCCCACAGTCACTTCCACAGCGTTATTTTCTGAAGTGATTAAAACTATGTCGGCCGCAGGATTCGGAATGACCTGTGTGCAAGACGCCGACGACGTTCTCCTCGGAATTGTGACTGACGGGGACATCAGGCGATGTCTAATTAATACGACTACATTCGAAAACAAGACGGCCCGTGACGTAATGACGCAACGCCCGCACAATGTCAAGCCAGATACGTTAGCGGTCGATGCCCTAAACCTTATGGAACAAAACCGCATAACGTCGCTACCCGTAACAGATGGTGATGGCAAGCTGTACGGAATTCTGCACTTGCATGATCTCTGGCAAACAGAACTGTTCTAATTAGAACAACCGTGACGATATGAACGATACGATCGCGCTCACCATTTCGCTTTCGGCGCTCCTCATTGGACTTGCGGTTGGTAAGGCCTGGGAACGATACAAATTGCGCGATGGCCGCTGGATTGACCGGCGAAAAATACAAGAGTCGCCGCACTACATCCTCGGACTTAATTTTCTTGTGTCAAACCAAATTGATCTTGCGATCGAAGAACTCACTAAGGCTGCTGGCGTCGACGCACCAGCGCTTGAAATCCATCTCATCCTAGGCAATCTCTATCGTGAGCGTGGCCAGGTCAGCAAAGCGATTCAATTGCATCAGAGTCTCTTACAAAGACCGAGCCTGACCGCTATGGAACAAGCGTATGTACTGCTCTGTCTCGGTCTTGATTTCAAGCGCGGGGGCTTTGTCGATCGTTCGTTTCAGGCATTTTCAGAAGTCACACGCCTTGACCCCGGCAATCAGTACGCCCTTTTAAACCTTGAAAAACTTCATGAGGAACAACAACAGTGGCAAGAGGCGCACGCCATTCGTCAACGACTTGCTGACAGCGCATCCGACGGTGAAAGGCCACGCGACCACTCCATCCTGGCGTTTCTCGAAAATGAGCTAGGACTCCAGGCGGTACGGGAGCACTTATCCGACCAGGCTATCCACCATTTTGAAACGGCCTTAGACCTCGATAACCAGACCATCCCAGCTTCACTAAACCTTGGCGACGTGTACATG
>DTWD01000286.1 GCA_012963185.1 Acidobacteriota bacterium | reverse complement strand
GCACAAATCGCCATGGCGTCGGCATTGTTGTTTTTTGGATACCGGCTTGATTGGACCGAGTCGCTGACCATTAATAGCATGCTGACAGTGCTGTGGGTGGTTGGTATTACCAACGCATTTAATTTGCTCGATAACATGGATGGACTATGCGCTGGTATTGCGATTATATGCACAGCCACGTTGCTTTTTGGTTTGTCACCGTTTGACGCAACGTCTACCACGGTCACGACGACGGTAGTATTGGCTGCTTTGCTGGGATCCGTGGCTGGATTTTTGTTCTACAACTTTCACCCCGCATCAATTTTTATGGGCGATAGCGGCAGTATGTTTATCGGTTTCATGCTGTCTGCTTTGACTCTGCAACCGGACCTTGCAGGAACGACGAGCGGGAGCCTTCTCTCGATTGTGAGTGCGCCAGTGTTGTTGCTACTGGTGCCAATCTTTGATACGACACTCGTTACGGCATCTCGTTTGCTCTCGGGCCGGTCGGCCTCGGTGGGCGGGCGAGACCATTCCTCCCATCGACTTGTGGCAATAGGGTTGTCTGAGCGTAAGGCGGTCGGTGTTCTTTGGGGATTGGCGATTTTAGCGGGAACAGTTGGTGTCACAATCCGCTCGGTAAATGAGTCATGGTCTGCGCTGTTTGTGCTGTTGTTTCTCATCGGTCTGATTGTCTTTGCTGTTTATCTAGCCCGGATCCGTGTTTACGATGAAGACGAGGTAGATGAGTCTGTCGCCTCGCGTTCTACACCGTTGGTCTCTGATTTACTGCACAAAGTGGCTGCGGCGGAAGTGCTACTAGATTTTGGCTTAGTGTCTATCGCTTATTACGCTGCCTATCGATTCCGGTTTTTTGATGTTGCATTTAGTAGAAATTTTGCCGTCTTTATGCAGTCTCTTCCCGTTGTTGTGGTTTCGCAGATGGTCGTGCTTGCCGTCGGTGGTGGCTATCGAGGCGTCTGGCGTTACTTTGGACTTCACGATGTTCTGGCCTTCGGTAGAAATGTTGTTGTTGGTACCGTTGCGGCTCAGTTTGCGCTCCTTTATCTCTATCGATTCGAGAATTACTCACGGGCCGTATTCGCGCTTTATGCGATTTTATTGTTCGTCTTGCTGACGGCATCGCGTGCATCGTTCCGGATGATGAGTGAGTTTGCGCATCGTCAGCGAGATAGTGGCCGGCGACTTGTGATTTATGGTGCGGGCGATGGCGGGGCGATGGCGGTTGGGCAGTTACTTAAGCAGTCGAACCCCGGTTATCGAATGCTTGGATTCATTGATGATGATCCAGCCAAGATACGGATTCGACTTCATCGTTACCCCGTGCTTGGTGATTGTCAGCATCTTACCCAGCTCGTAACCAGTGGTGATGTTGACACCGTTGTTATTAGTGCGTCGAGCATTGATCCTCAGCGAGAGCGAACGATTTCCGCCCTTTGTGCCCAGAATGGCGTGACTCTGTCGTATCTTCGTGTGCATTTTGATGAAATTGTTGGACGATCGCAGGGAAACTCGCCACTGGGCTACATTCGCGGGTCACGTTCGACAGACTGACTATCGCTGGTGCGTCCGGCGACCGCGCTGTAGCAGTTCTCAGGCGTTTCTATGACCAGTATTCGCGCTCAAAATGCCTCGGGAAATCCGATTCAGCACAAAAATAAAAAGGTGTTACGTGTTATCACCCGTCTCAACATCGGCGGTCCGTCTATTCAGGCTGTTTCTTTAACTTCTCGGCTGAAAGCGTTTGGATACAACAGTTTGTTGGTTCACGGGTCACGCTCACCCGGTGAGGGTGATATGGGATATCTACTTGCACGGGAGGGCGTTGAGGCGCTGAAAGTTCCGGATCTTCAACGATCTGTTAATCCAAAGAGAGATTTTGATGCCGCATGTCAACTCTACCGGGTTCTATGTGACTTTGAGCCCGATATCCTTCATACACATACTGCAAAGGCGGGAGCACTCGGTCGGTTAGCGGCGGTACTCTATAACTTGACTCGTGGTCGCCGGCACCCTGTTCGTATGGTGCACACTTATCATGGGCATGTCTTTGATGGATACTTCGGGAAACGTTCGACGGCGGTGTTTCTTGGGCTTGAACGTTGGTTGGCTCGGTGGACTGACCGAATCATTGCAATTTCACCTCGGATTGCTGATGAGATTACCAAACGTTATGTGATTGGTCGTTCCGATCAAGTTTGCTCGATCCGTCTTGGTTTTGACCTCGCTCCGTTTGTGGGCATCGATGACAACATGTGTCGTGCGGCCAGAGAACGACTTGCTGTTCCGGATAACACATTGGTCGTTACGACGGTTGGACGATTAACGGAGATCAAGAAGCACGACTTGTTTCTTGAGATGGCTCAAAGAGTTTTTTCGAGACGACAAGATGTTCTGTTCTTCGTTGTTGGTGATGGCGAATTACGTGTGAAATTGGAGTCGATGGCAAGAGCATTAGGACTAAAGGCCGTTGTCCGATTTTTGGGGTGGCGCCAAGATCTTTCTACCATTTACGCTGCAAGTCATTTATTTGTGTTGACGTCTCGGAATGAAGGAACGCCAGTGGCATTAATCGAAGCGATGGCCTCTGGCATCCCAGGAATCAGTACTGATGTTGGAGGGGTTCGTGATGTCATAACGAGTCCATCTGTTGGCAGTGTTGTTCCGTTTGGTGATGCCGATGCTCTTGCGAGTGAGGCGTTGTCAATATTGACCCGTAACAGTACTGAACGACGAGCGATGGGAATGCGAGCGCGTGATGTTGTTAGTAAGCGATTCACGATCGAGAGGCTCGTTCGAGAGATCGCTCACCTATACGGTGAATTAATCGATGAAGAGTGAGACATTCTAGCTAGCTTGTCCGGAGAAACACGTCAGTTTACGGGAAAGGGTCACTTATGAGGATTTTCTTTCCCGTTCTATTTAGGCCTGTTATTTCTCCAATCATGATCCCGAGTTGCCGGTGATCGTTGCTGTTGGGATCGACTGCGGATGGCATCCATGTCGGCGAAATGTTGAAATCGACTCGATCGACTCCTTGTTGAGCATCGGCTGTCAATGGCACAAGAACCTGATGCCACAAATCATCTTCAAGTACGATCGTATTAATAGGGCGACCATTTGCTTGGATGTTTACG
>DTWD01000285.1 GCA_012963185.1 Acidobacteriota bacterium | reverse complement strand
TGGCTATGTTCGTGTGTTTGTGACACTGGTGGTCGCGGGGACATTGGCGTGTGGTGGCGCCCCGCCATCGGTGGATTCAAATGATGAAGGAGCATTATCGGACCCTTCTGTTCCGAGTAATCGCGAGCAGTTTGTGGGCGCCTGGTCGCTAACTACAATTGAGCGTCGAAATGCGGAAGGGGAGCTGTTGTCCGCGCCTCTTGAGGACCGAGTTGGGTACCTCATTTATGATGCGGACGGGTATATGGGCGTGACCATCATGCGTCCTGGCCGGGTGCCATATGCCGACAGTCAACCAACCGCAGAGGAAGCACTACGTGATTTTGGTACATACACATCCTATTTCGGGAGCTTTAGTGTTGACGAAGAGCAACAAATGATCACGCATCACCTTGAAGGGAGCCTGAACCCGAGTGGCGTTGGTGCTGATTATCAACGGGGGTATCAGTTTGTAGCCAATAGCTTAGTGCTCAGCCCTCCAGCTGGAGACGATGGTTCGCAAGCCTCTTTGACTTGGGAACGACTAACTGATTTGCCAGAGACTGAATTAACAGAGACACATAAGAGCTTGTTTGGTGCGTTCCGGGTAGAGTCGGTTACTCGTCACACCACCGATGGTTACCCAGTGGAGGCCGATCAGTACGAGACGGCGTATTTGTTCTACGCACGCTCTGGTCACATGTCGGTGCACCTAATGCGTCCTGATCGGGTGGCATTTGCCAGCGGCCGGCCCACTGCTGACGAAGCGTTGAACGCGACGGAGACATATGGAAGCTATTTTGGTCCTTTTTCGGTGAATGAAATTGCCGGTTGCATTTCGTGTCCTGGTCCTCGCGATCAGGGGTATTTTCTGCATCATCGTGTCGGAAGCGAAAATCCGGGGGACAGTGGTTCTGATGCTCGGCGGTACTATGAACTGACAGATTCACAGTTAATTTTACGCCCTCCCGTTCGTACCGATGACGAAGGCCGACAGGTGATTTCAGTCATTAGTTGGACGCGATTGGGTCCAGACGGCGCCAGATAATGGTTTCTGATAGAGGCGTCTGTTATTCCTGCTATGCTGAACAGCTTCGCTCTCCATCGATTTTTGTGCGAGGTTCCCCTCATTGGAGACCGAGCGGTGACTCTTCGGCGCGTCAAAAGGGCTGAAGGTTTTTTATTGACCGCGTTGAGGCATAGTGCTTTGCGTAGCCGGTAATCAGTCGACGGAAGAGTTGTATGGTGGCTAAAGAAATTGTTTGTCAAAGAAAACATTGATTGTGGTTCTTAAAAAGCTATGAGTAATAACAATACTTCGTCCGAACATGCTCCGTGGATCACTTATCGACCCGAACTAAAAGTGCTGGACTGTACCGTTCGCGATGGTGGCCTGATCAATGCTCACCAGTTCAGCGATGAATTTGTTCGAGCTGTCTATGACACGTGTATCGAAGCAGGTGTCGATACGATGGAGATTGGATACAAGAACTCTGAACGACTGTTTCCGAAAGATTCATTTGGTCCCTGGCGTCATTGTGATGAGCAAGACATGCGGCGTGTTGTTGGTGACCATGATGCTGCGAGCACGGGCTTAACGCTTGCGGCGATGGCTGACGCCGGAAAGAGTGATTGGAAGACAGCGATTGGTCCAGCTAAAGACAGCGTGTTGGGAATGATCCGAGTCGCCTTTTATGCTCACCAGGTGTCGGAAGCTGTCGACATGATTCAACACGCTAGCGAGCAAGGCTACGAGACGATGGCGAATCTGATGGCCGTATCAAATATTACGGAGGAGGAGATTGCTACAGTGCTGGAAGCGATTACCCCCTCACCAGCGAGTACGATGGTCATCGTTGACAGCTTTGGTCATCTATATCGTGAACAGATCGACCGGCTCTACCGAAAGTATGCTGATGCTATGAAGGGTACCGGTAAGGAAATTGGCATTCATGCGCACAACAATATGCAGTTGGCTTTTGCTAACACGATTGAGGCCATCGTATTGGGCTCGAACCGTGCTGATGCGACGATGGCAGGTTTAGGTCGTGGCGCTGGCAACTGCCCGATGGAATTGTTGCTTGGATTTCTTCGGAACCCGAAATTCAACCTGCGCCCCGTAATCGAATTGCTCCAGAAATTTATACCGGAGATTCGAAAGACGGTGGAGTGGGGACCACTCATTCCGTACAACATTACGGGGCAATTAAATCTTCATCCGCGCTCGGCGATGGAATTTCGAGCGGGTGATAAGCCTGACGATTTCGTGGCGTTCTATGACCAAATTGTGAACGAAACCTAGAGAACCGAGTCACTGTCTGGGGGTTACTCACGAGGAAATTGAGTGATTAATCGCCATGGAATCAGAAAACGTTCGAGTAGTACCTGTTTTGCAGTCGTTGGGTATGAAGCGAGATTGCCATAGCCTCGCATGTACAGCTGATACTGGGTCATAAAGAGCACGTTCGATACGATCAAACATATGGCAGCGAAACGGACCCAGTTTGTTCTGCGAAACGAATCCAGCGCAGAAGTTAATGCTGTAAGAGCAATAGCGAACAGGACTGTGTAGCTGATAAAACGGCGTGCCCCGAATGCTTCTCCGGCCCACCAGTCTTCAACACTGGCATTTATGTAGATCGCTGTGAAGACCACCAGAGCACTCGCTAAACCTAGCACTGTATCGCGTTTGACGAGCCAGTAGAGTCCGCAGCTTGCGACGAGTAATCCCGGCGTCCACGAAAAGAGACCGTGATTCCAGGAAAACAATACTGATAACACTTGCGGATCGGTCCATCGCATGAAGTCCGATCCTTGCGGTGTGAGAAGTAATTGGCCATATATCGCATACCAGGCCAGCATTTGCGGAGTGAATGTTAGTGCCGTTGCCCCTGCCATAACTCCGAGTCTCTGAACCGTCACTGTAAACGTGGTTTTTCTGGTCAGCAGTCCGTACGCGGCTTCAGTCAGAGGTAAGAGCACGATGATTGCATCTTGCCAACGGACTAGAGCGACAAGTCCGGTCAGCACGCCAAGTACTATGTACCGTGTTAATTCGGTGCGCTCGCGCGTTCGGTGCCAGCTGTCAACAAAAAGAGCCACTGCGAACAAGGATGTTGCATGAGAGTAGGCGGGAGCGCTAAGGGAATAGTAGATGGCTGGAGACGCCAACCAGGTTACGAGGACCGCCCAGAACGCCGACTCTGCAGTAAATAGATGCTTAGCGACCCGGAAGCACAGGCAGATTCCAGCAGTCGCGTACGCAATACCTGCAAGACCAGCGGAGAGTTGAAAGGGTAGAGCAACGCCGTCCAGAGGGATCTGCGCACCAAATAGATTGATTGACCATGTCGTCGCGTATGCCAAAAGAAACGCGGGTAACCATAATAGCGCTGGCCCAATGGACATCAGATTGATAGCGTGGTCAGTGTTTGTGCGGGTTGTAGTCCAGACTCCGCCATCGTCGTTGCCGTACAAAAGTTGATAGTCATTGGAAAAATTGAAGTCCGCATCAAAGACCATGGACCGGACGTAAGCGTAGTACTGAATACCATCGCCATCGATGACTCGCCCGTGCTCACGTGGAAACAGTGTCATTGCCATGAGATAAGCGACTGAAAATATGATCCCGATGGCAACGATGACTGTGTACGGACGGCGTTCAAAGTGTTCTAATGTGTTCGACATCATCAGTCGTCTTGTCTCGCCAGCCAGTCGACGCTGCGAGCGTGAATATTTGTTAACGGGCAGTGGGTCGGAAAACCAGCAGCGGGTCGAAATTATAGCTTAGACAATAAGTGGATTCTGCAGTCGGGATGTTGAGTTTAAAAACACAGAAGACGGCGCTCATTTGCGCGCTCACGTCGTGTTATTCTGACGATGGCGCCGTCGAGGTAGTGAAGTAGTGGCGCAGTCCTCACAGTGAACTCCTATACAGAACGTGAATCAGAAGGGCCGCTGTTATGAGTAGTAGGCGTACCGCCGGTGCCGTTTTTGGCATCGTGCTCTGTGTCTACTTAACGACAACGGGAGGCAGTTTTGCAACCGATCTCGCGAGTTATGAGGTTACAAAGAACCTTGTTCAGCGAGGTTCTGTTGCGATGTCGTACAACGTACTCGCGACAGAAGCCGAACGCGGACTGGACGGACAATATTATGCGCCCGTTGGAATTGGGCATTCTTTGGTTGGTATTCCGTTCTATCTCGGTTCACGAGTTGTTCAGCAACTTACTAATGTCCGATTGGGTAAGCCGGAAACGCTCGATAAGGCCGCGGTTGTGGTGGGGAGTGCGGTTACAGCTGCGCTATGTGCACCGTTGGTGTTTCTCTTTGCCTGGCGGATTACTGGCAGTTTTGTCGGTTCGTTGTTCGCTGCTTTTGCGTTAGCGTTTGGAACGTCTCTCTGGCCATACTCGAAGTTTGGCTTTAATGCGCCCTTGGCGACGTTGTGTTTGCTGGGAGCGACTTACTGTGTCTGGATAGGTGTTCGAACGGAACGTCGGGCGATGTTGGCGTGGGGCGGGATCTTGCTGGGGTATGGCCTGTTGACTCGGCATGAAATGGGCATCATGGCGGTGCCGCTGGCCGGGTGGATCGCGATGGAGTCAATCGATGATCGCAAGCTGGTTATGAGTCGATTGACTGTATTCGGGGTGCCTGTTGTGATCGGCGTTGCCTTATGGATGACATATAACTTTGCCCGGTTCGGACACCCGTTTGATACTGGATTATTGCGCGATCCAAATGTGCAATTTGACACACCCGTGCTTGTCGGACTGCACGGATTATTAGCGAGTCCGGGTCGAGCATGGTTTCTCTACTGTCCCGTTGTCGCGGGTGGAGTCGCCGCACTATGGCTGCTTGCCCGTCGGGACCGATCAACAGCCATCCTATTTGGATCGCAGGTCTGCCTCTTACTGGCGTTAATCAGTCGTATGCATCAATGGGATGGGGGCGAAAGTTACGGTCCACGGTATTTGATTCCCGTTCTACCGTTTGTGACGATTCCGTTGGCTACTTGTTTTTCACTAAATAGGGTTTCTCGTTTGAGACGCCTGCTGCCGGTTGTCCTTGCGGTAAGTGTGTTGGTACAACTCCCTGGTGTGTTGGTTGACTATTCGAAGACACAGAATGCATTCGCCAGACAGACCGAAAACTATTCGATTGAGATGAGTCGATACACCTGGTCAGGCGCGCCACTTAAACTCAACGCGGAGGCAGCCCTCATAGCAATACCAAGAAATCTGGCGTATGTGACCGGTAGAATGGCCATTCCTCAGGTATCTCGTACAGGTGAAGAAGCACAGCGTGATTTTTCGCAGCAATTTTCGTTTAGTCTCGATTTCTGGTGGCTCTACCTGTACTACCTAGGTGCCATGCCGGCGGGATGGGCAGTAGGTCTGGGACTCGCCCCTCTCGCGGTCGCGGGGTGGTTGTCACTGTTACTGCTTAAGAGGCTGTGGGCATACGAAGGCGTGATTGTATGAAGGGGCAAGTATATTTTCCGGGTGCCTCTCAAAGTGTCTCGGTCAGGCAAACCGGCCGGCTCGTGTTTCTGTTGACATTATGTTTATATGGATTGACGGCTGGTGGCAGCATGGCTACCGACATCATGACGTACGAAGTGACCAAGAGTATGGTTGAACGTCAGTCGGTTGAAATGCCGGACAACCTGTTTGGCATGGATGCTCACCGTGGGACAGATGGTCGTTACTACGCGCCGTACGGCATCGGCCATGCGATTTATAGTGTGCCTTTCTACGTTGCGGGTCGAACTGTTGAACAGCTAGCTGGCACTCAAATCGGCCGGTCAGAATCCTTGCGGAAAGCTGCTGTGGCAACAGGCAGTGCCGTGGCGGCAGCTGGAGCCGTGTGGCTTGTGTTTTCCTTTGCATGGTCGCTCGTAGGCATGTTGAGGCCTGCGGTAGCGACGGCTTTGGCGTTCGCGTTCTCAACGATGCTCTGGCCTTACTCCAAGTTTGGCTTTAATGCGCCGCTGGCGACGTTCTGCGTATTGGCCGGGGTCTACGGTGTCTGGGTTGGTGTACGTGGCTGTCGGTCTGGAATGTTAGTGTGCGGTGGGGTTGGTTTGGGGTTCGCATTGTTAGTTCGTCTTGAACTGGTTCTTGTAACCGTACCCGTTGGCTTCTGGTTACTCCTTGAGTACGGACCGGATTGGAAGCGTTTCTTGAAGAACGCTATGACTGTTGCAGTTCCGGTTGCTGCGGCGTTGTTGGTTACGGGGTACTACAACCTGACTCGCTTCGGAAATCCCTTAGACACCGGCTATCTTCGTGATGATACGGCTGGGTTCGGTTCGATTTGGACCGGAGCTTGGGGCCTGCTCGTTAGCCCTGGAGGGTCTGTTTTCCTGTATTCTCCATTGCTCATTTTGGGTGTTTGGGCGCTTGCCGACCTTGCCCGGTCAGACCGCCGGACGGCCTTTTTATTTGGTGGAGTCGTCCTGACGTTGTTTTGTTTTTATTCCACGTTGGCACATTGGGATGCGGATAGGTCTTATGGTCCCCGGTATTTACTGCCTGGGTTGGCTTTTCTATGTATGCCACTGGTGTCGTGGTTTGCACTCAAATCTAGCGAGTTAAAACGCCAGTTTCTTCTTGTGGCATTACTCGTTAGCACTGTTGTTCAAGTTCCGGGCGTACTCGTCGATTTTTCAAAGGTTGGGCATACCGAAGAGATCGGCTATCGGTCATTTGAACTTCGTCGCTGGGAATGGCAGTCCTCTGCGTTGGTCTTGAATACTAAAGCGGTACTTACCGCCGTACCACGCAACGTACGTCATCTTGTCGGTAGTGAGCCTCTGCCAGAAGTCGAAGTAGCGGAAGGAGACGCGCGTGATTTTTCGTCTCAATTTGCGCACAGTCTGGACTTTTGGTGGATGTATCTCTTTCATCTGGGTCTTGTTTCAACTCCACTTGTTATCGTACTTGCCGGAATACCACTTGGCTTGGCGGGACTAATTTTTAGCTACCTTCGACGGTTGCTGTTCGTAGCAGGGTAGTATCGACGCCAGTGGCGGTCTGGTGCATTTCTGGTGTGCGGCATTGTGCTGACATCGTTTCGGCAAAGAAAGAAATATTGAGGGGAGATACCATGCGGTGCATGAGAGTCCGGAGCGTGCTTGTTATTGCTGTCGTCCTGTTGGGAAGCATCGGTAATGCGGAAGCCCAGTGTGAGCCAGACGGGGATGTTCAGTTTGCCTGCGGTCCGATAAGCCCCGAAGATTTGGCTGCGGTTCCGGATTCACCGTGGGTCATTGTTTCAAGCATGGAGGATGAGGGGTATCTGTCGGTGATCGACAGTCGTGACCACAGTTCAGTGGTGCTCTTTCCCACAGCTAATTCTCGGTCAGAGCATGACCGACAGCGCTATCCGTCATGTCCGGGTATGACGGTCGACGGTTTTCGGCCGCATGGAGTTGGCCTAGAGAGCCGTTCGAACGGCGTCCATGAACTGTACGTTGTCCGCCATGGTCAGCGGGAAGCGATCGAAATCTTTCAGGTCGAGATCGGAAGGTCAACTCCAATTATTACGTGGATTGGGTGTGCGGTAGCGCCAGCAGAGCTTGGGCTAAACGCGGTCGTGCCACTTCCAGAGGGAGGATTTGCAGCCACAAGTCCACGGACTAACGATGTGTGGGAATGGCAAACTGGGTCAGGATGGACACTAGTACCAGGAAGCACGGGTATTGGACCGAATGGTCTCGAGGTTTCGCCGGATGGCCGTTGGTTTTTCGTGGCTGGCTATCGGGGGCAGCTAGTCACTCGCTTGTCGCGTGGCATTACACCGGTTGTGAAGGAGACCGTGCCCATCGGCTTCAATGTCGATAATGTTCATTGGGCCTCGGATGGCACGTTGCTGGCGGCAGGCCATACAGCTCCGACAGACACGCGGGTCGGTGAATGCATGCGCGAAGGAATCTGTGAGGGGATTACGTCGCGTGTGGCCCGAGTCGATACGGATGCAATGACGTCGAAAGAGTTTTTCACATATCCAACAAACGACCATTTGATTTTGGGAACGGCGGCGATTCAGGTCGGTGAAGAAATCTGGGTAGGTGGAATTGCGGGCGGGGTACGGATTGCGAGAATTCCGGTTCCGTGGCGACGATGATCATTTCGTAGGTGAATTCCTATTTGTGCTGTGTCCGTAATAAGTTTCAGTTTATGTCTGAGCCAGTAGTGAGCCAAGAACAAGAAGGGCGTGACCACCAGCAGTCGCCACGTGCGGCTGAGATGTGGAGCCTAGTTGATATCGGACTTCTGTTGCGACCGAGGCACTGGTTGAAAAATGTGTTTATCGTGATGCCTATTCCATTTGCTTTAGGTGATGGTGGCGTTCTTGATCTGTACGTGTTGGGTATTGGGCTAGTCGCAATGTGCGCGGCGAATTCTGCGGTGTATGTCTTTAATGACTGGATCGATGCCAGTCGAGATCGCGAGCATCCGGTAAAACGATTTCGACCGGTCGCCTCGAAACGGGTGACTGAAACTACCGCAGTGATGCTGAGTGCCGGATTAGCTATTTGTGCGGTTGCCCTCGCTATTCTGAGTGAGCGGGGGATGGTTGTAAGTCTAATTGGATCCTATGTTGGTCTCCAGGTTCTTTACTGCATTCGTGGGAAAGACCTACCTCTGGTTGATGTGTTTTTACTTGCATCTGGGTTTGTTATTCGTGTTCTACTCGGGTGCGCATTGGTGTCCGCACCCCCATCCAACTGGTTATTACTCTGTTCATCGGCATTGGCAATGTTTTTGGCGTTAGCGAAACGTCGTGCCGATGTCGTTGGTGGCCTGACTACACGACACCGCCCGAGTCTTAGTGGTTATAGTCGAATGTTTTTAGACCAGGCCCTGTCGGTGTCTGCCGGTATGACAATCATCGCGTATGCGTTGTACTGCATGGATGGACAAGGGCTTCTTCCTGGCAGGGAGTTTTGGTCGGTGCCGTTTGTCGTGTTTGGTGTTATGGAGTATCTCCGACTCGTTTACAAGACGGATTCGGGGGATTCGCCGGTTGATGTGTTGCTCTCGGCTCCGTCTTTGATCGTTTGTGGGGCAGGATGGTTGACGGCCGCTTTTCTTAGTGTGCGCTTGCCCGTCACGTTTTAGTTTCGGCCTGTCGATACGATGTCAGAACAGCTAATTTCGGGCTGGGGGCGCGTTGGGGTCGTCGGGCAACAAATATCCTCCGATGATCTTTTCGGATTAACGCAAAACGTTTCACTGTGTCGTGGCTTAGGTCGGTCTTATGGAGATTCATCCCTTCCAGCTTCACCTGGCATGCGCGTAGCATGTACGACATTAGCTGATCGGTTACTTCACTTCGATCCGAGTAATGGTCGTTTGCGAGTAGAGTCGGGCGTCAGTTTACGCTCCCTTGTGAGACTATTGTTACCTCGTGGCTGGTTTGTACCGGTTACACCTGGGACGAGTGATGTGACTGTCGGCGGCATGGTCGCCGCTGATGTACATGGAAAAAACCATCACATCGATGGATGTTTTGGATCCTATGTAGATGAATTGTTGATCCGTGTAGCTGATGGTCGAGTCATTACCTGCGGTCCGGCCAATGAACCTGACCTGTTTTGGGCCACCATTGGTGGTATGGGTTTAACGGGGCATATCCTCGAGGTTGCCTTTCGCATGAGTCGAATACCGTCTCCATGGATAACGGCTGAGAGCGTGCGTTTAGATGGCATCGATACGTTACTCGATGAGTTGCATCAGTCGAGTAGCGAGTGGCCATTTACGGTGGCCTGGGTAGACGGGTTGGCTGCAGGAACGAAACTGGGACGTGGCATTGTGTACAAGGGGCGCTGGAGTGAGCAACCATTTGGGCGAGGGGCCCCGATGCAGCCTAGCCGAGTGCCTGCCGTTCCATTTGATCTACCTCATTGGGCGTTAAATCGGTGGTCTGTCGGGCGATTTAATGACGGCATTTATCTCAGCCATGGCAGTAGAACGCGTGCTTATATGCAGTCTCCGTACGAGTTTTTCTATCCGCTTGACAGCATTGGAAACTGGAACCGGGTGTATGGCCGACGAGGGTTTACGCAGTACCAGTGCGTGATTCCTGAAAGACACGGATCGGAAGGGATGCGTCAACTATTACAGTATCTCTCTGAGAAGCATGCAAACGCATTTTTGTGCGTAATCAAGAATTGCGGTGATGAAGGCCACGGGATGCTCTCATTTCCTTTGTCTGGTATGTCGGCGGCGATTGATTTGCCAATCGATCGCGATACGCAAGGTCTTGTAGATTTTTTTAATGAGTGGGCTATTGGGCTTGGCGGACGAATCTATTTGGCGAAGGATGCATTTACGCGTGCTGAACACTTTAAAGCCATGGAACCGCGATTGCCGCATTGGAAATCGGTGCGTCGTCAGTGGGATCCGGCATTCCGTATTCGAAGCGCCCAATCGGTGCGTATCTTTGGAGACCCAGAATGAACTGTATTGTTCTTGGTGCGACGAAAGGTATGGGACGAGCCGTGAGTCGAGCTTTAATTGCTCGGGGTGACCGGTTATGTTTGCTTGGTCGTAATCAGGAAGATCTGAACAGAACGGCGCAAGACCTGCATGTTAGAGGAGAACTGACGAGTGCGCCAGAGGCGTTGTTGTGCGACCTTAGAGACCCGGACACATTCTCGACGGCACTTGACGCAGCTGTTACGGCTTTAGGCGAAGTGGATTTGGTGGTTGTGACGGCAGCAGTATTTGCGACACAAGATGAATTAGACCAGGATAACGAGTTGGCTCGGCGTTTAATGCAGATCAATTTTGTCAACACGATTGAGTTTTGTGAGCACGCAAGTCAGCGGCTGCTCAGTAACGGTGGTGGGACGCTCTGTGTGTTTTCTTCGGTCGCCGGAGACCGTGGGCGAGCGCCGGCGCGGATCTATGGTTCAGCGAAGGCGGGGTTATCTACTTATCTCGAGGCGCTAGACCACCGGTATCGCCGACAGGGACTGAGGATTTTGTGTGTGAAGCCCGGATTTATCCGCACCAGCATGACTGCAGGATTGCCCTCGCCTCCGTTCGCTGGCAATGCCGATGATGTGGCTGGTCGAGTAATTCGAGCTATCGATCGCGGCGATTCGGTTGTGTACGCGCCGGCTATTTGGCGTTGGATCATGCTGGTGATACGACTGTTACCACGATTCATTATGCGGCGCTCAAATTTCTAGCTCGTATTTGTAGACGGTGCTATTGCGCGGCGAATCGCGCCGAGGGAAGTATTTGGAAGAAACAATAGTCTAGGCAAAGAGAGTTCAGGATGATGTTCACGGAGGAGTATTCATGAGTGGTCGTGCCGTATTTGCTGCTGTTGTTCTATTTGGTGTCGCAACAGCTGCCGCATGTGCACCGTCGAACCCGACGTCACCGTCGGGACCGACGGCGGGTGTGCGTTTTAGCCTGGTGGACTTGAAAATTGGAGACGGTGACACAGTGGCTGCTGGAGACAGAATAGAAGTCTGGTATACGGGTTGGATTTACGTGCAATCCTCACCCGATAATAATAAGGGCGAGTTGATTGATTCCAATAGAGACCGTACGTTGTTTAGGTACATCGTTGGTACAGGGCATGTAATCGAGGGCTGGGATCAGGGTGTGCCCGGGATGAAGGTCGGTGGGATTCGTCGGCTTATTATTCCTCCGGAACTCGCATACGGCTCGGATGGTCAGGCGCGCATTCCTCCCGGTGCCACATTGATATTTGAGATTGAAGTGGCAACTGTTGAGCATCCGCCGTTTGATTGATGGCGAAGGATTCGGAGAACGACACTGTCGTAACTTAGGAAAGCGATGACACAAAGACCCGTTGGATTTATTGGACTTGGTCATATGGGGTTCGGTATGGCGAGGAACTTGGCGCAGGCCGGAGTTTCACTCGTGGTATGGGACGTGGACCAGCGACCGCCGGCGCTATTGATGGAACATGGTGCGAAGATCGCCAGTGATGCTGCTGGACTTGCCGAACTGGTAGATGTGCTGTTCTTGTGTGTACCCACAGATAAGGAATCAGAGGTGGTGCTGTTTGGTGACCGTGGTGTGGCTGCCGGTGGCAGCTGTCCCATAGTCGTTGATACGACGACGATGAATCGTGGCGCGGCGGTTCGATTAGCGAAGCGCGCGGAAGAAGTTGGGTTGTCTTACAGCGATTGTCCGGTGTCTGGCTTACCGCTCCGTGCCGAGAACGGCACGCTCACGATGATGTTTGGTGGGCAGGCTGAGCGATTTACGGAAGTCAAGCCGTATCTCGATATCATGGGAGAGTTTGTTGTTCATTGTGGTGTTGTCGGGCAGGGACAGCTCATGAAGGCTGTCAATAACATCATTTATGACATCAACATTGCTGCGCTTGCTGAAGTCATGCCTCTGGCGGTTAAGGCGGGTCTTGCGCCACAGACACTGGCAAATGTCTTAACGACTGGTAGCGCACGAAGTTTCGCGGGCGAATATTTTGTCCCGAAGATCCTTAAAGGGCAATTTGAGGGCGATTTTTCGTTGCGGGCGGCGTACAAAGACATTGTCAATGTCCAGGAAGCGGCAGCTGAGTGTGAGGCTCAGTTACCGGTGGTTACAGCGATGGTATCGACGTACCAGGCAGCGATCGATATGGGATTTGGAGACGAATCCAAAAGTTCAATGATCAAGGTACATGAGAAGCAGCTTGATCAAAAGGTCCGTCTTACTCTTCCCTAAAACATACGACTGTATTGCCGCGGCCGCGGTTGTGTTCAAAGAGTTCAAAGGCTTCGATGTAACCCTGTATCGGAAATACGCGGTCTACACGCGGCGAGATTAAGCCACTTTCAAGGAACGCGATAATTTCTGCAACATTGTTTTGATGCTCGGTCGGGTGTTTGGTTGCCCATCCAGCCCAGATACTGCCAATAACGGTTGCTTGTTTAATTAGAAGGATTCCCGGACGGATCGGCTTTTGGCCGGCCGTAAAGCCGACTAGGCAAATTATGCCTAACGGTCGGATGGCTGAGACCAGCGCTGCCTCAAAGAGGTCGCCTTGCACCATATCGAGGACGCAATCGACTCCTTCTGGGTGGCCTAGTTCAGTTGAAGCCTGCTTAATGTCAGTTTTAAACTTCCGATAGGTATCGCGGTCACGGCCGTAACAAAAGACACGGTCTGCAC
>DTWD01000284.1 GCA_012963185.1 Acidobacteriota bacterium | reverse complement strand
TCCACGGCGCGTGTGGCGCCGTATAATGAACGCTCAGGTAAAATGGATTTTTGTCTTCTGCGTGAACGTCTATATAAGAGAGCGCATCGTCGGTAATCACATTCGTCAGATAACCGGGCACGACCTCTGTTATACCGTTGCGGATCATATTTTGATCGTTATAGGCGCTCGCCCCGCCTGGATGCGCGAACCAGTGAGAAAATCCACACTGCGGAAGGGACGAACTGCCCAAGTGCCATTTGCCGGACAGACCGCATGTCCACTCATTGTTGTCCAAGACATTTGTATAACACACTTCATTGTCGAGAAAACTCGGGCCCGTCCCAAAATTGGCATGCCCTCCAATAAAATCGTGCACGCCGTGCTGAGACGGAATGCGACCGGTTAAAAATGAAGCGCGGCTGGCCGAACACACCGGAATGGTCACAAAAAAATTCTCAAAGCGCACCCCTGTTGTCGCGACGCGGTCGAGGTTGGGCGTGAGAATTTCTGCGTTGCCATAACAGCCCGCGGCCCAGACGGCCAGGTCGTCGGCGAGAATAAAAACGATATTGATTTTTTTTGAAGTGGACATAAAAACCGCTTCCTCTGTTTATTCCGGTCTGCGGCCACGCAATTCGATCTGGTCGAGAATGACCTCTGAATGGCGGTCGAGAAAGATAAACGAAAAACGCACATTGTTGACCGACGGGGCGGCGTGTTGGTATTCGAGTTCGTATCTCTTCAGCGCGCTGTCCACCGTTATTTCTTCAGAGGTCCAGATGATGGGATCGTTGTCGGGGGCGTGGCCAAGCTGAAGTTGAAATCGCGCCGTGCCGACTTCGCATCTGGAGTAAAACGAGATGCCGTATATGCTGCTTTCCCGCAGCTGGATGGTGTACTTATTGGCCTGCACCTTTCCCTTTACGCGAAACTTCCAATCCGGTTCGTATTGCTGATAGAGCGAGGGTATTACCGTGCGCCCTATGTCGGGCTCGTAGGTAAAAGGCACGTGCACTCTGATGGCCCGCGTTCCATTCACGCCTTGTTCGTCAGCCGTGCCCATGATGGCATATTCGGACGTGTTCCAGTCTGTTAGGTCGAGCGAGAAGTCCGGATTGACGATCTGGTTGGTGGGCGGTACCTCTGCCGGCGGTTCTTTGCCGGTCAGGTTTTTTACCACCTCTTCAACGCCTGCAAATCCCCATTCCGAATTGTACAGTCCATAGGGCCAGGCGTTGTGAAATACACCGCAATAGTACGACCATTCGATATTCCTCTTGGCCAGTTCGGGCACCACAAAGGCCGTATATTCTTCCACGTGTTGAATTTCGTGGTTGAGCCGCGTGCCCCATTCACTGAGATAGACCCTTTTATTGTGTTTTTTCGACCACGCGTCGGCCTCTTCTAGATCGGCGACTATGGTTTCTTTCCAGTCGGGATGATCTTTGTTGATATCCTGGTCTATCGCGCCATGGGTAAAGGATTTGGGGTGATAACAGTGAAAAACGCCCCAAATATTGGGGTCGTCGGCAAAACCAGTTCCGTCTTCGAGACTATAGGACAGATACTCGGGCGTTACGTATTGGGTGAGCAGCTCCACGCCATTAAAATGCGGACCCCCGACGGCTAATAATCTCGTTGGATTGGATATGCGGATCTTCTGGATACACGCCCCATACCACCGCATAGTTTCCGCTTCTTCTCCATCGTAGTGTCCCGCCATTTTGGGTTCGTTCATGACTTCAAAAACCAAGTCGGCGGGGTAGTCTTTATAATACTCTGCCATTTCGCCCCACCACTGAATTAGATGGTCCTTTCCCCAGCAGTACATTGAAAAGGGGACGAGGACAACTTTTAACCCGAGTTCTAGCGCATCGTCAACGGCGGGTTTATAGAACTCCGGGCTCCAGCCCTGCTTAACAAAAAAACGGACGGAATCAAACCCGGCTGCTTTAAAAGCGATATAAAAATCTTTGTCATAGGCCACTTTGTTTACTTCGGTTGTGGTAAAATCCGTATTGACACCTCTGCCCAACGTCAACGATTTGTTTTGTTCCGTGAAGTCCTGGGTCATCTGAGAATCTCCTGTAGTGTTCTATTGAACCACCGTAATGTTTTCTACGCTGAATTTTCCGGGATGTTCATCAATCAGCTTTTTCATCTGCGCACATACCGTTTGATATGCAGGATGTTCACCGAGGTTGTTGTTTTCCGTCGGGTCCTCAACCATATTGTACAGCTCGTGCTGGCCAAACGCTTTGCTGAGGTATTTCCACCTGTCCGTCTTTACCATTCGCACATGGTTTTCGAAGCCGTATTGCGCAATATCTGCTCCGAACGAACTGACGATCTCACTGTACACCGGCCGGTCATAGTTGTATGTATTGCTCCTGAGGTCGATACCGGGAAGGTCTTCCTCTATTTCGACCCCGAATTGCCCAGCAATAGTCGGCACGAGATCCAACAGCATTACCGGTCTGTCCTCGCGTTCGCCCTGATCCCACTCGCCGGGAATATGAATTAATAGGGGCACTTTAATGGCCGCATCATAAAAGCACATTTTTAAGTTCAGACCGTGCTCGCCGATCATGTCGCCGTGGTCTGAAGTAAAAACAATCATGGTGTCTTCTTTATGGCCCAATACTTCCAGTTTGTCCATCATCTTGCCGACATAACGGTCGACATAACTTATCGAGCGAAAGTAATCCAGGCGGAATTTGTCGTACGAATTGATCTCTTTGGTGCGTCCCGGTTCTTTTGACAGTTCCGGTTCTTCGGCATAGGCCCGCGCCAGGTCGAGCCCCGTATTATAGGCATTGTCCTGGTTGTTGTTCATAAAGGCGATTCGCTGTCGCAGCGATGGCGTTGAGGCCAGATCCTGTTCGCTCCATTCTAAGGGGGGCAGGTCTTCGACTGACGGCCGTTCTACATCCTCGGGCACGGCGAGCGGGGCGTGGGGTCTGTAGAGCGAATAAAACAGGAAGAAGGGGTTTGCGTGGTTGTTATCGAGCCAGTCTGAAGCGCGTTCAAATGCACAGCGCTCGACGG
>DTWD01000283.1 GCA_012963185.1 Acidobacteriota bacterium | reverse complement strand
GGCATACGACTATTAACTCTCTCTTTACGATATGGTCAAGACTAAGGCGCCTCGGCCGAAAAACTCAACTCGGGATCATATCGAAGAACGGTCCGTTCAACCGACATGACCAGACCGCTGATGTTACTTAGTAGAACAGACGATGCGTCTGACCCGAAAGCCTGCGTGATGATGCCAGGTTCATTAAGCTCGTCAAAACTGCGATGGTTCTGAACGATTTGCCATTTCGCCGGACCCGGTCCATACACAAACTGATACATACCAAACACCACGCCAGCTCGACGAAACTGCTCCAAGTTCTGACGGAAAAAAGCTTCCCATTCACCGCCACGTCCCGGAGCGATTTCCACCGTTGTCAGTTGGGCAAGCGCACGCCCACCCACATCAGCCGATTCCACACTCAGATCCGGACGATACCGAACCGCGAAACTCTGACGACTGACGAGGTACCGACGAAATTCCTCCGCGATCCGGGCAAGACGATCAGGGTCCAGAGCCACGGCAAGCGGCCCACCGCGATCAAAATCGGCCATGCTTGCTATGGGAGTGGCGAACACACGCTCATAGGTGTTACCAAACTCAGCCGTCTGCCATACCGAACGAAATGGCACACCTGCACGTTTGTAAGCCGGAATGAGATCGTCAACTTGTAAATCGATAAAATCATTCAATCGGTCTGGGATCACTTGGATAATGTCGACCCTAAACCAATTTTCATTCCTTTCGTCTTGAGCCAACACCACTGGGACAAACGCAGTCCATAAACAAGCCACTATCGCTGAAATGCTAGTCAGTACTCTCATGTCAAACTCCTTCGACAATTTCAGAAACGGACCGTGCTGCAACTTTACCACCAACCATGTAACATCTCTTTACTAGATCAGGTGCCTCAGTCACCAGTGTCCAACCTCCTGCAAATGAACAATACCGTCAGGATCTGTGCGTCGTCGCAATAGCCTCGGCTTCGTCAACTCGCCACAATAGTGCCCCACCGACGACAAAGAACACCACCAAACTCCCGACACCGACTCGCTGACTGTAACTGTCGGCAAGCAGTCCGAGTGTTAGCGGCCCAACAAAGGACGTTACCTTGCCAGAGAATGCAAATAAGCCAAAGAACTCGGCTTTGTGTCTTACAGGGACAACACGGGCCATTAGCGAGCGACTCGCAGCCTGATTCGGTCCGGCAAAAATTCCGACCATTACTGCCGACACCCAAAACCACAGCCGCGTAGGCGCCATCGCACCCAATAGTGTTGCGACGCCAAGAGCAACCACGCTAAGCAATATCGTATTTTTTCCACCAATGCGGTCGTCGATAAATCCAAACAAGAACGCACCGACACCAGCTCCCACGTTAATAACAATGCCAAAGGCAATTAACTCAGAGAAATTAAATTCAAACGTGCCAACTGCGTAAATCCCACCGAACGCAAAGATCGTGACCAAACCATCGTTATAAAACAAACGTGCAAGCAAGAAACGGGAGACGTGTCGATAGTCACGAATGCGTCGTACGGTCTTAACAATTTGCGAAAACACACCCCGTGTACTCACAGCACCAACCGAGGCTGGTTCATCACGTAAGTAGATAAAAGCGGGAAGGCTAAATACGAGAAACCAAAGCGCGACGAGCAAATTTGTCGCACGTAGATTAAACCCCTGATCGGTCGTCATACCGAACCACGGCGACTCTGTCACAAAACCGGCTAATGCAATCACAAGCGCCCCTAAACCACCGGCATACCCCAGGCTCCAACCGTAGCCGGACACACGTCCCATCTGATCGGATCTGGCAATCGAAGGCAGGAACGCGTTGTAAAACACCATAGCGATTTCAAATGCGACATTTGCCACAACAAAGACACCGAGCGCAGTCACAACCGCATAGGATGAATCAGGCCGTATAAATGCCAAGGCAATCGTGGCCGCAACACACACTAACGAACACCCGATTAAATAGTGACGGCGGTTGCCTCGATCGGCCAGTGCTCCGGCAATCGGCGCTAATCCAGCAATGATGAGAGCACTGACCGTGATCCCACGCGACCAGAGAGCTGTACCGCGACCAGGATCTGGTGCAAAATTCTCAGAGAAATACGCTGAGTATAGAAAGGTCACCACAAGCGTCGTAAATGCCGAATTCGCCCAGTCGTAGAGACACCAAGCCAACAGAGGACGTGAACGACGCTGTCTTACCATCGTGCCACCGTACTTATTCCCATGAACCTGTCATACAATACCGCCCACCGCACCGTGCCGCTTTTCTATCTCATTCGACATGCAGAAACCGACCTTAACGCATCCCGCACGATCCAGTGGCCACACACACCATTGAATACTCAAGGACAATGGCAAGCGAACCGACTAGGCGCTGCACTCCGGTATAAACACATTGGCCGCATCATAAGTTCCGACTACCTGCGAGCGCGAGAAACGGCGGAGTGCTTAAGCCATGGCACCGCTGCGCCCATATCGATCGATATCCGTTTACGGGAACGGCATTTCGGAACACTTCGTGGTGAGTCATGGCCTCTGAGCTGGAAGCAGTTCGACAGCGATGATTTTGAACCGCCAGGCGGTGAGAGTCAGCCTAACTTCCAAAACCGAGTTAAGGCCGCTTGGGAGTCTCTAGAACATCACATTAGCCAAGCGGAACACTCTATTGCAATCGTTACGCACGGACTTGTCTGTCGCACAGTCGCGCAAAATAATTTAACGTGGTCTGAGCAGTCTGAACCACCTCGATTCTCGAACACGTCGATTACTGTTATCGGAGGCGCCGCACCTTGGAACGTCATAGAAGGCCCCACCAATGACCACCTAAAGGAGAACTACCAATATGCCACTCTATGCACTCATTGCCCGTGATCGTCCCGGCCTTGAACACCGTCAGACGAACCGACCAGCCCATCTTGAACACATGGCCAAACTCGACGCCGCTGGTCGAATTCGCTATGGAGGGCCTCTAGTGAACGACAGTCACGACATGGTCGGCAGCCTCATCATCATAGAAGCTGAAAGTCTCGACGACGCAAAAGCCACTTACGCCAAAGATCCGTATGTAATCCACAATGTCTTTGAGCAGTACGAGGTCGTTGAAACCATGCCAGTTTTCCCTCGCGGCAACTAGCGATGTCATGCCCGCATCGAGAGCACTTCAGAGCCGACAGACACTCCAGCTAGATGAGTCTACCGCCTGAGATCGGGAAACCGTGGTCTGTCGGGTTCGAGTTGCGTGCCGATCGAATTTAACGCGATCGAGACCATGCGGTAACCGGCAACCGTAATAACGACGTCGATTAATTCAGAAGTACTGTAATACTCAGACAGTAACGCCCATGTTGCATCAGAGAGATTATTGTCGGCGTGTAACTCATCGACGACACGAATAAGCAGTTGGCCAAGCGGGTCCCAGCCATCAGCAGTGGCTCCGATCGCAACACGTCGAATTTCCTCGTCATTCATGCCCACCCGACGCGCGACACGCACGTGCTGAGACCACTCGTACTCAGATCCACACAACCAACCGATTCGAAGAATGAGAATTTCACGTGCCCGATCGGACAAAGTGGAATCAATACGGATATATGAAGACTGCACTGCACGTGGACGAAAAAGTATCGGATGATGTGCCAAGGTCGCGTACAAATTCAAGACGGAACCACCTGTACCACCCGGATCAAGTAACGTTTGAACTTCGTCAGACCATTCATCTCTATGAATGGGCTCAACACGAGGTTCAGTAAGAGGACTTGGATTCGCTCTGGCTTGGACCGCCGAACGTGCAATACCGACCGGAAAGCGATCTGGCCATTGCTCATCCGGCTGCACGCCAAAGCTATTCGCTAACATGGACAACATGACGAATTCGGATCCAGTAAAAATGATGTCCATTAATTGCTGTAGGTCGTAACGCATCGACATCAAGCGCCATGATTCATCGCTGAGAAAGGAATCTCGATATAGCTCGTCCGTCGCACGCAGAACGGTTGCATCCCACGGCCCCCACCCTGCGTCCGGTCCCTCAGCGATCCGACGGAGGTCTTGATCCCCCAAACCCACCGAACGTGCTTCGACAACAAGTTCGGCCCACACCGCCTCAGAACGACACAACCAAGCAGCGCGCAATCCCATTAAGACCTGGTCAACGACGGTCACCATAGACCGTTGACGAAGATAGGCGGCGAGTGGTCCGATCCCGTGCAAAGACTGAGGGTGATTTGCCAAGACTCGATGGAGATTCGTAGCATCCGCAACGTTAATCCCGAAGCTTTCAATCCCAGCCCGAATATCGGCAGTCCACACCGTTTCGTCTACCGGCAGAATACGCACCTCACTCGGTATCGACTGTCCGCGAGCAACACCGGACAGGCACAGACAGCAAACGACGGTCAATACTCTCAACGTCATCATGTAAAAGACCTCTTGAAGAGTCTCCCGCTAAAAGTCTACCCCGACGACAGCAGACTGCTAAGATCGGGCACTCATGACACACATGGATATCTCTACGCTGTTTTCACTTTCCGGCAAAGTCGCATTAGTCACAGGTGGGTCACGTGGAATCGGCCTCATGATTGCCGAAGGCCTACTGCGAGCGGGTGCCACCGTCTATATTTCGTCGCGAAAGAAAGAGACCTGTAACGATATTGCACAAAGGCTTTCAAGTCTCGGTCCGTGCATAGCGCTACCGGCCGATGTCTCAACAATTGAAGGTCGTACCACACTGATCACGACGCTCGAGCAACAGAGTAAACCTCTAAATATATTGGTCAACAATGCCGGAGCGAGTTGGGGTGCTCCTTACGAAACATATCCTGAATCCGCATTCGAGAAACTGTTCGCCTTAAACGTCAGTGCAGCGTTTTTTTTGACGCGAGATCTAACTCCAGTACTGCAACAAACAGCGGTTCCGGCAGACCCTGCGCGAGTAATTAATATTGGCTCGATGGACGGACTTCACGTACCCCAACTCATTAAGACAGGTACATTCGCGTACTCTGCCAGCAAAGCCGCAGTCCACCATTTGACGAGAACACTAGCCGTTGAGCTTGGCCCCAAACACATCACCGTAAATGCCATTGCACCAGGATTCTTTGAAAGTAAGATGACAGCTGAGGTGTTGAAGCAGCATGGAGACGAAATCGTCGACGCCTGTCCACT
>DTWD01000282.1 GCA_012963185.1 Acidobacteriota bacterium | reverse complement strand
TCAAGGGGGTTCACGACGGCGGCCTACGCCGGAAACCTCGTCGGGCTCGAAGTGCCTGACGACTCAATCAATATTGATGTGAAGCCGTACGCTATTGGTGGACTGACGAGTGATTTGTCGATGCCGAATCCCATTGAAAACCAACTAAGTGGGGATGCTGGCGTTGATCTTAAGTACAAGATCACCCAGAGTTTAACGGCCGATTTTACGGTCAATACGGATTTTGCGCAGGTTGAAGTTGACGAACAACAAGTGAATTTGACCAGGTTTAGCTTGTTTTTTCCTGAGAAGCGAGAATTTTTTCTAGAAGGGAAGGGGCTGTTCGAGTTTGCTGGAGGGCGAGGTTTTTCGGGTGGTGGCAGTTCAGCCTATCGGCGTGGTCGACAGGGCACCAATACTCCCGTGTTGTTTTTTAGTCGGAGAATTGGTCTTGAAAATGGACGCGTCATACCTATTCGTGCTGGCGGACGCCTAACCGGCAAAATGGGCCCCTTCAGTATTGGTGCGTTAAGTATTCAGACCGAAGGTGCCGGAACTATTGATTTGCCGTCTACAAACTATTCGGTTCTACGGATTAAACGAGATGTGCTCCGACGTAGTTCTATTGGCGGTGTTTTTACCGGGCGATCAGCGTCGACGGTGTCTCAGGGATCAAACCAGGCATATGGTGTGGATGGCGTCTTTACGTTCTATGACAATGTAAACCTCAACGCGTATATCGCCAAGACGCAGACAGGTGGTCTTGTTGGTGATGACCTCAGCTATCGGGGTCAATTTAACTATGCTGGTGATCGCTACGGATTACAACTTGAGCAATTATCTGTGGGGGCAAACTTCAATCCAGAAATTGGCTTCGTTCGACGTCATGACTTCCGTCGTTCATTTGGTTCTGCCCGTTTCAGTCCTCGTCTCCGTCGGTGGGAATCTATTCGGAAGCTGTCATGGGACGCCAGTCTTGATTACACGACTGATGGTGCTGGGCTACTGGAAACACGCGTTCAATCAGGGGTCTTCGGTGTTGAGTTTGAGAATAGTGATGAGTTTTTCATCGACCAGTCGTTAAACTACGAGTTCCTTAAGGCTCCGTTCGAGATTTCACCTGGTATTAGCATTCCGGTTGGTGGTTACGAGTTTGCTAACACGCGGTTCGGGTATGCATTTGGCCCACAACGAACCTTTTCAGGGAACGCGTCAGTTGAATACGGGACGTTTTTTGGTGGTAATAAAACTTCGGTTACGCTGATTCGGCCTCGAGTCGAGATAACCCCGCAAATTTCCTTAGAGCCGATCATGTCTTTGAATTGGCTCGATCTTCCGCAGGGGGCATTTGCAACGACGTTAGTTAGTTCACGTGTAACGTACACACTGACGCCTCGATTTTTTGTAGGTGCTCTTGTTCAGTACAACTCAAGTGGGCGGAGTGTAGGCACGAATGCTCGACTACGATGGGAGTACCAGCCCGGGAGCGAACTATTTGTGGTGTATACCGAAGAGCGGGACACTTTGTCCTTGATGCCGGAGCGCTCCACGTTACTCCGAAATCGTGGCCTTGTTGTGAAATTAACGCGATTATTTAGGTTTTAGCAGGAGGGGATTGAAATGCGAATGGCTATCTGTGTTGTGAGTGTGCTTGCTCTCACGATTGCGTGCGAGAGCGACTCACCTGTTCAAGAGTCAGAGACCGCTGCTGTAGAGGCACCGGATACCGGGGCTGGCACGATCATCAGACTCGACCCGGCTTTTGACGAGTTGGTGCCTAGAGATGCAGTCATTGAACATCTTGCCGGTGGATTCGGTTTCACGGAGGGCCCGCACTGGATTGACGGTGATGGAGGCGCCGTGTTGTTTAGCGACATTCCCGGCAATACTATTTTTCGATGGAGTGCTACCGATGGCGTGAGTGTTTTTCTGTCACCGGTTTTTGAGGGCGACCGAGACGGGGTGATGGCTGGTTCAAATGGCATCACTACTGATCGTACAGGACGCATTCTTTTTACGGAACATGGGAATCGCCAGATCAGTCGCATCAATGCAGACGGTTCACGAGAGGTTGTTGTTGGTAGTCACGAGGGCAATCGTTTAAACAGTCCGAATGACCTCGTGTTTCATTCTGATGGCTCGCTTTACTTCACGGACCCTCCGTACGGACTCGCCGCACAGGACGATGACCCGGCGAAGGAGGTGTCGGTAAATGGCATTTACCGTCTTCGTCCAGACGGGGAATTGGCATTATTGGCGGACCAGACACGTCCGAATGGTATTGGCTTGTCACCTGACGAGTCACGTCTATATGTTGCGAATTCTGACAATGCAAGCAGGATTTGGATGGTGTATGACGTTGTCGAAGATGGCACGCTGACAAATGGACGCGTGTTTGCCGATGTTACGGCTGACGAAGCGGCGGGGGTGCCAGATGGTCTCAAAGTCGACGCGCGCGGGAATCTATGGGCGACTGGACCCGGTGGCATCTGGGTGTTTAGTTCCGAAGGACGTCATCTTGGGTCCATTCAGCCAGATGAGCGTCCTGCCAATCTGGCGTTTGGTGGAGCTGACGGCATGACACTCTTTATGACGGCACAGACAGGCTTTTATCGCATCCCCGTGAGCGTTGTTTGGGCGGGTCTGGAATAACTGTCGTTTGCACGTGTCTGCGGTGAACCGTGCTATGAATGAGGTGTTGGATGATTGAACACGCAGACCGACCTCGTGAAGATAACTTCGGGCATTCGTCTAAACGATATCGTGTGATCTTTACGTTCGTGCTTCTTGCACTGACTTGGCTAAGCCTTACTACCAGTTCAGTCGCTAATGAGAACTGGCCACAGTTTCGTGGCAGTGGTGCTCTTGGTGTTGTCGATGACCCCTCGTTACCCATGTCATGGAGCACGACTGACAATGTGGAGTGGGTCGCCGATGTGCCGGGCCTTGGCTGGAGCTCGCCCATTGTGTGGGACGATCTGGTCATCGTGACAACTGTCGCGAGTGACGGTTCTGTCGAAGACCCACGGGCCGGGTTTTACTTCGGCGGTGAGCGGCCAACGCCGACCGACCAACATCGTTGGATGGTTTTTGCATTCGATATTAATACCGGGAAACTTATGTGGCAGCAGGAGGTGCATCGGGGGATACCGGCGGCACCTCGACACCTAAAGAATACCTATGCCTCCGAGACACCGGTGACTGACGGTCAATACATTTACGCGTATTTCGGCAATGTGGGTTTGTTCTGTCTCGATATGGCCGGTCGCGTACTGTGGTCACAGACCTTTGACCTGGCTGAGACACGATCAGGGTGGGGCACTGCGGCGTCACCGATACTTCACGGCGATCGTTTGTACCTCGTTAATGATAACGACGACCAGTCGTTCCTTGTGGCATTGAGTAAGGAAACTGGCGCCGAAATCTGGCGGGTGGATCGAGATGAGGGCTCAAACTGGTCTACCCCGTACATCTGGGAGAATGATCTGCGAACGGAACTTGTGACAACGGGGACTGATAAGGTCCGTTCCTATGATCTTGAGGGGAATCTGTTGTGGGAACTGACGGGGATGTCATCGATTACGATCACAACGCCGTTTTCAAGGTTTGGTTTTCTCTATCTCGGTTCAGGGTACATTGGGGACCAGCAGCGACCGGTGTTTGCCATTAAACCCGGAGCGAGTGGCAATATTAGTGTTCCGGAGGACGGCTCGCTCGACGAGTACATTGCATGGTATCTACCCCAAGCGGCATCCTACAATCCTTCTCCTGTGATTTATGGCGATCACTACTACACGCTACTCGATCGCGGGTTCTTCACGTGTCACAACGCTCGAACTGGAGAAGAAATCTATGGCCGTCAACGGATCCGTCCTGGTGTCGCATTCACCGCATCACCATGGGCTTATCGTGATCATATATTTGCGTTGAGTGAAGACGGAGATACATACGTTATTAAGGCGGGTGAAGAGTTTGAAGTAATTGCTGTTAATAGTTTGAATGAGATGTCGATGGCGACGCCGGCCATTGCTCATTCCAGCCTATTCGTTCGCACTGCCTCAAAGCTGTACAGAATTTCAGCATCAGACTAGGCGTGGTGAGTATTCATTAACAAGCCCGAAAGGGGAGTCATGCGTTTCTCTAATAAGGACAGTCGTAGAGTTTTTACCGCAATCGTGTTAGTCGTCATGTCGGCTTTGAGTGTCGTCGTGCACGCTCAGTCCTCTCGTCGCGTTACCGAGGCAATGGTCGACGAATGGATGACCGACTTATCGAATTGGGGGCGGTGGGGTTCTGACGATGAATTAGGAACACTGAATCTTATTACTCTCGAGAAACGGCGAGCGGCCCTGGAACTCGCAACGACAGGTATTTCGGTCTCCCTATCGCACAATTATCTTACCGAACGAGCCGCTGATGCCACGTCGCCAATCGGCCGCGAAATGCTTGGACCGGATCGTCCTGGGCCATTCCGCAGCGACCGCTATACCTTTGCATATCACGGGTATGCCCACTCACATATGGATTCACTGTGTCACATGATGCATGACGGCCGTATGTATAACGGCTATGTACGTGATGTGGAGGTTACACCGGCTGGATGTGCCAAATTGGCAATCATTAACTTCAAGCAGGGCATCGTGACGCGAGCCATTTTGATGGATATCGCTCGCCTCAAGGGTGTTGATTATCTTGAACCCGGAACTCCTATTTACGTGGATGATCTCGAGGCGTGGGAGCGTGCATCCGGGGTGCGAGTGGAACCCGGAGATATTGTCTTTGTGCGAAGTGGACGCTGGGCGCGACGTGCCGATGTGGGGGCATGGGCGACGTCTGAACAGTCTTCCGGATTGCATGCATCTGTTGCTCCATGGCTCCATGAACGCGGTGTTGCGATGCTTGGCGGCGACGGGACAAACGATGCTATGCCGTCCGGCGTAGATGGTGTTGC
>DTWD01000281.1 GCA_012963185.1 Acidobacteriota bacterium | reverse complement strand
GCGTGGCGAGTAACTGTTCCCCGGACGTCCGCTCCGCCTCAGGCTTTGCGATTGCCTGTTGGACATTTCCTGGAAACCGATCCTTGATAATCTTGAGCCGGAGTCGTTCTCGATGCGGTTCTTCTAATGCGACAATCTGTTCCTTCAGCGGCTGTTGTCTTTCGTCGATTGCGGCGTTGGCAGTGCGGTAGGCCTTGGCATCCTCCAAATCAAGCAGCGGCCAGTCGGTTTCCACATATCCAAAGATGGACGCCTGCATGCTGTAGTAATCCTTTTGCAGGATTGGGTCGAACTTGTGATCATGGCAGCGCGCACAATGCACTGTCATACCTAAGACGCCCCGCCCGATTGTGGCAAGCACGTCGTCGAGGTAGTCGTGTCGCCGTTCGGGGTTGTCTTTTTCTCTGAACTGTACACGTGGACCCGCACGCAGAAATCCAGTTGCGATACGCGTTTCGTCCGTTACGAAGTCGAGTTCATCGCCGGCAATCTGTTCGCGCAAGAATTGGTTATAGGGCTTGTCTTTGTTGAAGGCTTCGATGACGTAATCACGGTACCGCCAGGCATTTGGCCGTCGGTAGTCCTGCTCGAACCCTGTGGAATCGGCATACCGCGCGATATCCATCCAATGTCGTCCCCAACGTTCGCCGTAGTGTGGTGACGCCAGCAGCCGGTCAACCAGCCGATTCCATGCACCTCGCTCAGTATCAGAGAGGAAATCGTCGACTTGGTCGGGTGTCGGCGGTAGGCCAGTTAGGTCAAGATACGCACGTCGGAGGAGCGTCAATTTGTCCGCCCGAGGCGCTGCTGTGACGCCAGCATCCTGCCGGGCTTTTGCCAAGAAACGGTCAACGGGGTGTTGGAACGAATCAGATTCGGGAACGGAGGTACGTTTTGGGAGTTGAAATGCCCAATAGTCGCGCGCATTTGGCGGCAGCACACTCTTTTCGAGTTCAGTGAGCGCAGCGGTGGTCGATGTGGCTCCGCCGCTGTCCCAATGTGCGCCATCGTCAATCCACGTACGCACGGCAGCGACCTCGGCATCGGTTAGCGGGTCGCCGCTCATCGGCATCTGCGGCGCCTCAAGACCCGAAACGACCCTGAAGAGCCAACTATCCTCAGCGCGGCCCGGAACAACGGCTGGTCCACGCATACCACCTTCGAGCGCTGCGTCGCGCGTACTCAGATCGAGGTCTGACAACTGTGCAGCCTCACCATGACAGTTCCAGCAGCTCCGCTCCATGATCGGTCGGATGTGGTCAGTGAAAGTGACCGATGCGGTCTGGCTGCTTGCAGGTGTCGCCAGGGTTGTGGCTGCGACAAGCAGTGTTGTAGAACAGACAATTAAGAATCGTAAACTCCGCATTGCGTCCTCGTGTTTCTTCATGTGCAGTCGTGTGTTACCGAGATAGGTTGTCGGCATAATGTGGATCTTCGGCATACCGCGCATTGCTGAGAATATTAGCGAGGCCACGATTTCCTTCGTGGCACGCATATTCGAACATCGGTTGGTCAGTTTTTGTCATAGGGAACATGACTGTCCACGGTTGCGTCCACGTCGCTGGGTCATTAACTTCGACTTCGTAGCGGACGGTATTAGTGTTGATTCGAGTGAAACGTTCTTTGAGGATCAGGCCTGACGTGGCACCTCTAAAGGCACCGCGGTCCGCAAAGTTCTTGGTTTCGATGACGAGAGAATCTTCTTTGTAGTAACCGCGAGAATCACCATGCCACTGTCGGATGTCGGTGGTTAGATGTGTGCGTCCATCCACCGGAATAATTCGAACGTCATGAATCATTTCTTGCACGATCGCGACATGCGTGGGTGTCTGATAAATCTGGTAATTGTTGTTGTAGGCCCCAGGAAGACGAGGAATACCAAAAGAAATGCACCTTTCACCGACGCTACGGTCTTCGACGCTATGGGTCAATGCCCGTCGTTCGCTGCGGCCACGGGCAGCCGTTTTGGCCTTAGTTGTCGTTGCCGGCATCCGACCATTCACAGGTTCGGTAATTAACGAGGTCCTCAGGTCCGCAGTCAGTTCTTCACCGTAGTCAAGCCACCATTTTGCGTGCACGCTAGGTGCGAGGTCATAGTTGGCGAGGTCTGCCTTGTATTGTTTTTCGTAAGCGGCGGCTTCTTCTGGAGTAAGTGTCGCTTTATCTCCAAATTCGGTTGGACGTTCAAGAGGGGTGGCGGTTCGGTAATCCCAGATACCCTGAAAGTCAGGAACACCCCACGGAGTTTGAGGCATCTTCCAGTCGGAAGCAGTTGCTGGGGCGGTGACTGCGCCTGATTGTGCAGTGATCGTTGCAGTGTGAAGGCAGACCAGTAGTGTCAGTATTATGCCCCTAGCCAAGATTCGCTGCCACAGCCGCAATTCAGACACGCGCACACTCCTTACTAGTGTGTGTCGAGCACACTACGCTCAAGTATAAGAATAGCACCGTCGCGCTTGCCGGTCACGCCTGTTTTTCTCGCTTTTTCAGAATGGTTTTGGGTGCAGTTTCCTCCAGATTGAGCTGGGTGGTGACAGCGTGCGTAAGTGAAGAACTATTGGTAGAAGAAGCGGCTACTGCTCGTTTTCGGCCGTTGTTTCCTCGGTCTCGTCGATGGCACCAAGGTCACGAAGGGCTTGTGCCGAGTTTCCACTGGGATACCGTGTTATGTCTGGGCGCGCGAGGCGGCCCGCTTCAGCCCGTTTTGCAAGAGCCAGTGGCGTTTGCTCGGATTGGTTCTTGATGTCGAGTGTGGCACCGTGTTCTGCCAAAAACCTGACGACAGTCTCGTGATTTCGCTGTGCGGCAGTATGCAGCGCGGTATTGCCAACGTGGTCGGCATGATTAATATCTATTCCTAATTCAAGTGCCAGTTTCACCGCTTCTAGCGTGATGCGCTCATCCTCGTCCGGGTCTCTCGTGGCAGAGCTGAGGTTGCTTCTCCCGCGATCATGCCTTCCGCGCGCAGCCGCTTGAAGGGCCGTTTGAAAGCCACCTGCGATGTGAGGTGGGCCAACGGCACCAGCGCGTTCAAAGACAGGGCGCCACAACTCAAGCGTTGTTAGGTTTGGGTCAGCGCCTCCATCAACGAGAATTTGCATGATTTCTGGTTCCTGGTAATACGATGCAAGCCAGAACGGTGTTGCACTGACAAAATGTGGCATCAAGTACCAATCGCGGCTCGCTCGGCGAACAGGCGTGCCTTTTTCATACCGTTTGTTTGGGTCGGCTCCACGGGCCAGTAGATTGTTTACGGAGGCGCGATCTCCACGAAGAACAGCGATGTGTAGTGGTGCGTAGCCCGGCCCGAAATCATTGGGGTCTGCCCCATGCGCGAGTGCAAACTGCACGAACTCTGGGTGCCCGCTGTGGACCGCAATGGCAAGGGCTGTTGCCCCGGTTGGGGCACGGTCATCGATGGTTGCTCCGGCCTCAACCAGAAGCCGTCCGGCTTCAACGTTACCGTGACGTGCGGCAAAGAGGAGAGGGGTGTAACCGCCTCGATTCCAAATAAACCCTTGGTCGTATTGCGACCCATTTGTACTGTCGTTGTGCATAAGGCGCGGGCGCACACGAGACCGGGTCGTAAGCTCAGCGCCGTTTTGGATCAAAACAGCGACGGCTTCATTGTGGCCTTGAGCCACGGCCCACATCAACGCAGATTGGTCACGCCGTTTTTCGGTGACATCGACATCAGCCCCGTGCTCAATCAGGCTCTGCGCAGCGTCTGCGTTCCCTGTCCTTGCCGCTGTCATTAGAGGGGATTCTCCACCCTGAAGCGGTACGTTGGGGTTCGCGCCTGACTCCAGTAACAACTTCACCATGTCAGCGCTGCCATTGTCAGCAGCTAAAAACAGAGGGGTTGCCCCGAGCTCGTTCGTTTTGTTTAGGTCGGCGCCGGCCTTAATTAGCAGGTTTGCGAGGTTGAGGTCGTCACGATACGCGGCCCAGTGTAAGGCGGTGGCGCCATCGGCTTGCTGGCCGTTCACGTTTACACCGTCTGCAAGTAAGGCTTGGACAGCTTCAGTATCCTGTGCGCGGGTTGCGGCAATAAGTGAGTCGATGTCCGTGTTGGCATGTGCCGAGGCATTCCAGGTAATACCGGCCAGAAGGAGTGCAATACCAGTCCGTTGCCAAGTCGTAAAAACCATTCCGTTCGACGTCATTTCGTCGCCTCCAAGGCTCATGCTACCGCAGCTGCTTAACGATTGACAATAACTATGGATGCAGCCAAACTACAGTGGCTTTTCATCCTTAACTGAGCCCATCAGACAGGAGGGACTACTCGTTGCAAAATAGGCTGTTTACTGGGTATTTCGCCGTGGTGCTGTTGGCGTTGTTTTGTGCAGATCTAGCCGCGCAAGGTACCGAACCGGTCACAACCTCCCCGCAGCGGGCGCTCCTTAACCAGTATTGCGTGAGTTGCCATAACGAACGCATTGTTGCTGGCGAGGGTTCTGGGCGCATGGCTGACCAGTTGCAGTTGGTTGGGTTGGCGTTAGATACCGCTAATATCGATGACGTTGCTGAAGATCCTGAATTGTGGGAGACCGTTGTTCGAAAACTGCGTGTCGGGGCTATGCCACCACAGCCAAGACGGCGTCCGGATAAGGAGACCTATGACGGCTTTCGTCGTTGGCTCGAAGACGAATTGGACCGTGCCGCCGAGGAACGTCCGCACCCCGGTCGTACCCAGGCGTTTCATCGATTAAATCAAGCGGAGTACCGAAATGTCATTCGTGACCTGCTTGACCTGGATGTTGACGTAGCAACTTTGATTCCAGCGGACGCACCGGATCAGAACGGGTTTGACAATATTGCGACATCATTATCGTTGTCGCCGGCTTTACTGGAGCGGTATGTTTCTGCGGCAAAAAAAATCAGTCGCCTTGCGATTGGTGAAGCGCCGACAGGTGGTGCTGTCATTGAAACGTACGATGTGCCACTTAATCTCATGCAGACTGATCAACAAAGTGAAGACCTGCCGTTTGGGTCGCGTGGTGGCACAGCCGCAAGCCATTACTTCCCTGTTGATGGTGAGTACCAGATAAAGGTTCGCCTTCAGACGAATTATGTTGGCTATGTGCGTGGTGTTGATGAAGCGCACGAAATTGAATTTCGGCTTGATGGCGAGCGAATCGCACAGTTTACCTTTGGTGGCGAAGCCCCGGGGACACCGTCACCGATTAGTTTTTCTGGAAATATCCGTGGCACTGATGACTGGGAGGATTATTTCCTGCATGCGGATGACCCGCTTGAATTGACAATTCAGGTGCCGGCTGGTCCTCACACTATTGGGGTGACTTTTCCTCGAGAAACATGGGAAGAGGAGGGGGTACGGCAACCACGACAAACGGCGTTTGCCCTCGCAGTGAACGAAATGCCTGACACAAATCCCAGGCTTAACAGTTTGCAGATTACGGGTCCTTTGAGCGTTTCTGGGTTGGGTGAGACACCGAGCCGCCGTCGCATTTTTAGTTGCAGCCCAGAGGCGGTTTCAGAAGAGCGTGCGTGTGCTCAGGACATCTTGGCCACTTTGGCACGCCGGGCGTATCGGCGACCGGCTAACGCGACAGATGTCGATACATTGATGGAGTTTTATCAAGCGGGGCGCCTGGAAGGAACTTTCGACAAGGGTATTCAATTTGCACTCGAGCGACTTCTTACTGATCCGGATTTTCTCTATCGGGTTGAGCGTGATCCGGTCGACATGCCGTCGGGGAGTAATTACGAAATTACGGATGTTGAATTGGCGTCTCGGCTGTCTTTTTTCTTATGGAGCAGTATTCCAGACGACGAGTTGTTAGCTGTAGCGGAGCAGGGCACACTGAGTGACTCGGCTGTACTGGAAACGCAGGTTCGTCGAATGATGGCTGACCCACGTTCGCAGGCCATGGTCGATAATTTTGTTGGTCAGTGGTTGTACCTGCGAAACATGCGCGGTGTCTATCCTGACCCCAACATCTTCCCGCAGTTTGATGAGAATTTGCGTGATGCGTTTCTTCGCGAAACCGAGTTGTTTATTGGTAATCAGTTGCAAGCTGATACCACGCTTCTCGAAATGTTGTCGGCTGATTACACGTATGTCGATCAGCGACTGGCTGAGCATTATGGTATTCCGGGTGTTTACGGAAATCGTTTTCGGCGTGTGGTGCTAGATGATACGCAGCGAGGCGGACTACTTGGTCATGGCAGTGTAATGACTGTTACGTCGTATCCAAACCGGACATCACCCGTGTTGCGCGGAAAATGGGTTCTTGAGAATCTATTAGGTGCGCCGCCGCCCGAACCCCCACCGGATATACCGGCACTTGAGGAAGAGCGGGACGGGGAACCAGTATCGCTGCGGGAAGCGATGGCACAACACCGCGAAAATCCGTCGTGCTCGGTATGTCACGCACCGATGGATCCAATCGGATTTTCCTTACAAAATTACGATGCAATTGGTGGATGGCGTGATTTGAATGAAGGGGGAACGCCAGTAGATGCATCAGGAGTGTTACCAGATGGTGCTGCATTTGAAGGACGGGCTGGACTTCGTGATTTGTTGCTGAACCGGCCGGATGATTTTGTCGGGACTGTAACCGAAAAACTCCTGACGTATGCCCTTGGTCGTGGTACAGAGTATTACGATACGCCGGTTGTTCGGAAAATTGTTCGTGATGCGGCTAGCGGGAATTACCGCTGGTCGTCTATTATTCTGGGAATCGTTAAGAGTACGCCGTTTCAGATGCGGAGGTCAGACTCATGATCGTTACACCAAAATCAATTCCTCGTCGCACGGTCCTTCGTGGTATCGGTGCTGCGGTAGCATTGCCATTTCTTGACAGCATGGTTCCGGCGTTTGCTGCGATTCGGAACAGTGCGGCGAACCCGGTCCGTCGGTTCGGCGTCGTCTATGTGCCGAATGGGATGGCGATGCGGCATTTCACCCCCGCGGATGAAGGCAATAACTTTACGATAAGCCGTCTTCTAAAGCGGATTGATGCATTTAAAGATCAAATGCATGTTCTGACCGGACTGAACGCTGTGCCGAGTAACGCTGGCGTGCATGCGAGTGCTGCAACACGGTTTCTTACCGGCGTGACCCCTGCGCGAACCGAATCAGACCTGCAGGCCGGCGTGTCAGTTGACCAGTTGATTGCTCGGAAGTTTGAACAGCACACTCAGCTTGCGTCGTTGGAGTTAGCGCTTGATAGCCGCGATGTGTCGGGTTCCTGCGATGTTGGCTTTAGTTGTACTTACACGAATACGATTGCGTGGCGCAGCGAAACAACCCCGCTGAGCGGTGAAAATAATCCAAGAGCGGTTTTTGAACGGCTCTTTGGCGATGCCGGTTCAACCGATCCGGCAGCGCGGCTTGCTCGTTTCCAAAAAGACCAGAGCATCTTGGATTCGGTTAGTGACAAGATTGACATGTTGCAACGGGATCTTGGACCGAACGACCGTGTGCGGGTTGATGAGTATTTGGACGCGGTGCGGGACATCGAACGTCGTATACAGAAAGCGGAAGAGCAAAGCGGGCGTGAGCTTCCTGAAGTTGATCAGCCGGCTGGTGTGCCGGCGACGTATGAAGAGCACGCGAAAATAATGTTTGATTTGATGTTACTTGCCTACCAGACCGATCTCACGCGAGTGAGTACCTACATGATGGCGAGGGAGATCAGTGGCCGCACATATCCAGAGATTGGGGTGCCGGATTCGCACCATCCAACTTCTCACCACCGAAACGACCCGACGCTTTACGAGAAGATTGCAAAGGTGAATGAATTTCACTTAAGCCTTTTCAACTACTTTCTTGAAAAGGCGAGAGCGACGCCGGATGGCGATGGCAATTTACTTGACCACATGATGTTGATGTACGGCGCTGGCATGTCTGACAGTAATGCTCATGACAATAAAGGTTTGCCGGTCGTATTAGTTGGAGGTGCGTCTGGCCAGCTTAAACCTGGAGGCCGTCATCTTCGTTATGCCGAAAATACCCCGATGAGCAACTTGTTGTTGACGGTTGCCGACAAGATGGGCGTACCGATCGATAAGTTAAGCAACAGTACCGGAAAGCTCGATCTTTTGACCGTTAGCTAGAAGTATTGCCGTTCTAGAATAATTTGAAGGGCCGGCTGTTATGCCGGTCCTTTTTTGGTTTTTGGGGTAAGGCGACCCTAAGTGTTTCAATTCGGAAGAAGGTGCCGAGTTGGCGAGAAGACATCGACTCACTGATGGGCGCACTACAGTAGCGCTAAATTAATTGTTGCGTGGTGGCCGAATATCGATGAATACAATGATGGGATTTCAGGCATTCGTTGTTGGCGCAGTCCTGACAATTTCGAGCTTGAGCGTCGGAATTCGAGTTACAGCTCAAGAGTCAGACACCTGGGATCCCGAGGCGGCGGCAGTTTATCTCGACTCCAGGCAGGCTTGGTGGATGGAGTGGCCGACGGCGGCTAGGGATCATGGAACCTTCTGTGTTTCGTGTCACAGTACGGCGCCTTATGCACTTGCGCGAACCGTCCTCCGTACCGATGCTCCTGGTGTGGTGGAACGTCGATTACTGGAGAATGTTGAGACACGAGTTAGTTCATGGGAAAAGGTTCGACCGTTTTACAGCGATGAGGAATACCGTGTGCCGAAAACGAGTCAATCTCGCGGGACAGAGGCCATTCTCAATGCGTTGATTCTAGCGAACCGTGATGCTCGACACGGTTCGCTAGAGGAGACTACGCTCCAGGCGTTTGACAATCTATGGGCATTGCAGGTGACGACTGGAAAAGAGATTGGGTCGTGGCCGTGGTTGAATTTTGGTCTAGAACCATGGGAGACAGAGGCCGCGCAGTACTACGGAGCAGCGTTAGCTGCGATTGCCGTGGGAATTGCACCTGACGGGTACGGTTCGACTCCTTCAATTCAAAAACATCTGGCTCTGCTGCAGGAGTATCTGCACCGAGAGGGTGACGCACAGCACCTTTTTAATCGAGTTGCTGCGCTGTGGGCGGCTGTCGTGCTCCCGGGAGGACTGGATTCGATCCAGCGGCAGGCGACAATCGATGAGGCCTTGCGACGGCAACAAGAGGACGGTGGCTGGAGTCTAGTGTCACTCGGGATGTTCGAGCGAAAAGATGGTACACCGCTCGACACAAGGAGTGATGGTTATGCAACTGGACTGGTGGTGTATACGCTGCAACGTGTAGGAATGGGAACCGATGATTCGCGGCTTAACAAGGGCCTCACTTGGCTTCGACGCAACCAGACCGCCGATGGTTCTTGGAATGCCTCTTCACTAAACAGGGCACGTGACCCAGATTCGAACCGTGGACGTTTCATGAAAGATGTGGCCACTGCCTATGCGGTGCTAGCACTCACTGAAGCAAAGTAACGTTGGTGACCATTTGGTGCATGGAGTCCGTTGGGTTCCTGCTTGGGACAAACACTCAGTCTAGGTCCATGTGTTTCATGTAGTTGGGCAGCTGCTAAATATGAGATCCAGTCTCATTTTTTAGGGCTTGTCGTTCGTAGAATATGCGGATAGCCTAAGCGCTTATTTCGGAGGGACTGATGGCCCAGGTTTCAATCACCGTGAACGGAAAAACGAGGACCGAGGATGTAGAACCTCGGTTGTTGCTAGTTCATTTCCTACGTGAGCAACTGAATCTGACAGGTACTCACGTTGGTTGCGACACAAGTCAGTGCGGAGCATGCACTGTTCTAATTGATGGACGCAGCGCAAAGTCATGCACAGTCTTTGCGGTTCAAGCGGACGGTTCGGACGTCACAACAATTGAAGGTTTACGTGTCGGTGAGGATCTTCATCCTTTGCAAATTGGATTTTGGGAAGAGCATGGCTTGCAATGCGGATATTGCACGACGGGCATGATCATGTCTGCCGTCAATCTTCTTAACGACAATCCTCACCCAAACGAACAAGAGATTCGTGAGGGTATTGAAGGAAACTTTTGTCGATGTACCGGATATCAACACATTGTCAATTCAATTCAACACGCAGCGAGTAAGAGGTAAGTATGGCGCCGTCTCCAGTATTGCCGAAGCTCGTGGGACAACGCGTTAAGCGACGTGAGGACCCGCGGTTAATTCAAGGTCTTGGTACCTACGTCGATGACATCAAGCTTGTTGGCATGCAGCATCTTGCATTCAAGCGGTGTGACATCGCGCACGGGCGTATAACTTCTCTGGATACCAGTGCCGCCGAGGTGATGGATGGTGTAGAAGCTGTGTTTAGTGGCGCACAGATTGCAGAATTCCTTGCTCCGATGCCGATCGGCACACCGTTTCCTTCGCCTGATCATCGGGCGGTCGCGAATGACGTCGTTCGCTATGTGGGGGAGCCGGTTGCCGTGGTGGTTGCCCGTGATCGGTATGTCGCTAGGGATGCTGCGGATGCCATTCGCGTTGAATATGAAGAATTACCTGCAGTTATTGATCCAGAAGAAGCAATGAAGGGCTCTCCGTCCGTTATCCATAAAGATTTTGCAAATAATCATGCGGTTGGACCATTTCATAGTGGGACTGGGGTCGATGCGGATGGCAATGCTGATGATACGGCTATCGACCAAGCCTTTGCTGATGCTGAGGTGACAATTCAGCAGCGCATGGTGAACCAGCGGCTTGCGCCGACAGCCATTGAGCCTCGGGGTGTGGTGGCTCATTACGAGCCGGGGAAAGACGCAATGACCGTCTGGTCTTCGACACAAAATCCCCACATACTCAGGACGTTTATTGCCTTATTGACGGGCCTCGGTGAACATCAAGTTCGTGCCGTTGCACCAGAGGTGGGTGGTGGATTCGGATCGAAGATCAATATTTATGGTGAAGAGTACGTTGCCGCAGTCGTGTCAAAGCGGCTTGGCATTCCGGTTAAATGGGTGGAGGACCGGTCCGAAGCATTCGTCGCCACCATTCATGGACGAGACATCATTGGTTACGTCGATGTAGCGGCGAAGCGTGACGGGACTGTTCTTGGTCTTAAGATGCAGCTGATTGCGGATATCGGCGCTTATAACATGCTGCTGACGGCGGCTATTCCCACGCTGACGCAGTTGATGGTCAGTGGAACCTATGCATTTCCAGCCATACGAGCAACCGTAACCGAAGTCTTTACGAATAAAACTCCGACTGATGCGTATCGCGGGGCTGGGCGTCCCGAGGCGATTTATTTTGTTGAGCGCACGATGGACATCCTCGCACGCGAACTTGGGATGGACCCAGTTGAGTTGCGTCGTAAGAACTTTATCCAGCCCAGCCAATTCCCATTCACGACGCAGATGGGGGCGGTCTACGATTCTGGTGATTACGAGAAAGCTCTTGACCTTGCGTTGCAGAAAGCTAATTGGGACCAGCTCAAGGCTGAGCGGGACGCTGCGAAGGCAGAGGGCCGATTCGTTGGGCTTGGATTGTCGATGTATGCAGAGGTGTGTGGGCTTGGTCCGTCAAGCTCGCTTCCAACAGGCGGATGGGAACATTCGCAGGTGACGGTGGAACGGGACGGTCGGATTAGTGCGACGACAGGAGCTTCTCCGCATGGCCAGGGGAATGAAACGACCTTTGCACAGATGCTTGCTGACCAGTTCGGCGTGCCGCTTGATCACATCACGATTCACCATGGTGATACCAATGTCGTAAAGCAGGGCATCGGAACGTTCGGTAGTCGGTCTCAGGCTGTTGGTGGGACAGCACTTCATCTTGCGGGCGGAAAAGTGAAAAAGAAAATGGCAAAATTTGCCGCCGCTCTTATGGAAGCAAACGAAGAGGACCTGATCTTTGAAAACGGCAAGATTTCCGTCAAAGGGGCGCCGTCCGCCGGAACTAAAGAATTTTCAGAGGTTGCTGCCTATGCATATGTTCCGGTCCCACTTCCTGAAGGTCTAGAGCCAGGACTTAGCGAAGAAGCTTTTTTTGAGCCGAGTAATAACACCTACCCATTTGGCTGTCACATCGCGATGTTGGAGGTTGATCGTGATACAGGTGAGCCGACTTTGCTGAAGTTTGTTGCCGTGGATGATGCTGGCAATCTCATTAACCCTCTTATTGTTGAAGGGCAGATTCATGGCGGATTGGCTCAGGGTATTGGGCAGGCCATGATTGAAGAGGTGGTTTACAACAAGGAGGATGGTCAACCTCTGACAGGGTCGTTTATGGATTACGCACTCCCGCGTGCAACGGACTTCCCTCGTTTTGAACTAGACAATACCGTGACGCCGACTCCAGTCAATCCGCTTGGGGCGAAGGGTGTTGGTGAGGCCGGCACGATTGGTTCGACTCCATGCATTGTGTCTGCTGCGGTCGATGCGTTAAGCGGACGTGGCGTAACACATATTGACATGATGCTACGGCCTGAAAAGCTGTGGCGTATCATTCACGGTTCCGGAGGCCAGTCGTGATCCCCAGTGCATTTCAATACGAACGGGCAACTTCACTCGAAGACGCGTTGTCCAAACTCAAGGCTTCGGCTGGTGCGGGCAAGTTAATCGCAGGTGGGCACAGCCTCGTGCCTCTAATGAAACTTCGACTTAGTGAACCAACCGTCCTGATTGATATCGCACGTATTCCAGGCCTTACTGAGATCGGCGATCTCGATGGGGTTATTGAGATTGGTGCACTTGCGACGCATCATGACGTTGCAACCTCACCGTTGGTCCGGGATAAGTGTCCTGCTCTGGCGGAGGCGGCAGGACTGATCGGCGACCCTCAGGTAAGGAATCGAGGGACCCTTGGCGGAAGTCTTGCCCACGCGGACCCGGCGGCGGATTATCCGGCAATGATGCTGGCTCTTGAGGCAGATATTCATCTTGCCGGTCAGAACGGTACCCGTTTTGTGCCGGCGGCCGATTTTTTCCAGGGGGTGCTAACGGTTGATCTCGCTCCTGATGAAGTGCTTGTAAAGGTGACATTTACCCCAAAACGAATGGCAGCCTATGCCAAATTGCACCAGCGTGCATCGCGATTTGCACTTGTGGGTGTGGCGGCAGT
>DTWD01000280.1 GCA_012963185.1 Acidobacteriota bacterium | reverse complement strand
CGATCAACATCGATACCACGTGGACCGTAGCCCCACGCCTGTGGATCGCCTGCCGGGTCATACGGGGGTTCGTACACTTCGGACTTACAGGTCTCAGGAGGATTCGTCCCAAGTTCGAGTCGAATAAGCTGTCCCGGAACGGGGTACCGGCGTGAAATCCAAACTGAACCATCTGGATGGGGTATGACTCCGTAGGCACGTTGGAATTTATCAAGACTTCCGATTCTTGTATCCAAAGCAGGATCCATCTCGACACTTCCTGCAGTCAACGTATAGTCGCCACCCATATCCGGCTCATTCCATGGTTTTGTTATGACGCCGTCGCCATTGGTGTCGATGACGGTTGGACACCATCCTTGCGCGGCACGCTCGTCTCCGGTTTGGTCATAGAGTCGCGTATTTAACCAGCCAATCGCCTCAGTCGATCCACTTAGCCATAGTGTGTCATTGGCGTCATCGGCAAACTGCAAGTGATGCGTAAAGTAGCAGGTGTCGATTAACACAAACTTTTCAGTCTCCGGATCGTAGAACGACAGCTGCCTGGACTCGCGTTGGTGCTGAATTGGATAGTAGTCAGCAAATGGATTATCAGCGCCTTCAAGGCACCAGCCTGGCACTTCGTTTGGTCGCACGTACTGGGTAATCCAAACACGTCCTTTCGCATCCATCATCGGGTTGTGTGCGCTTCGACTTTGAAGTCCAGCTGGTTCGTCGCCCCAATATAGAGATGGGGTTCTACTTGAAGAACCCTGGTACGAGTTCGCTCTACTTGGTTGTTCAATACGGGTATTTAGATCGAACCGTACCGACTGATTTGATTGAATATCCGTAATAACCAAGCCAGCTCAACCAACCCCATAGATTGGCCCATTGGCGTTGACCAGAGGGTTTCGCTTGTCGGTCGACACTTCGTCATGAACCATCCCACGCGGATGTCCCCAACCCCACATACTTAGCACGACATTACGTTCCACGCCCTGTGGTCTTGGTGGTACTGGAGGGAGTTCCCCGCTGCTGATCCGATCAGTCCAGTCAGCGTAAAGTTTTAGTGCGAGCGGCCTACCGATACGATTGATTTCCGCAACCATGGCCGGGCCTGCACCACCGGCCCGGATGCGATGCTCCCAAGCTGCTTCGGTGGAATCAAAGTCAGAAATATTGAGCATCGGCATTTCCCGCGTCGCCTGATTGCCTAACTGATGACACAACTGGCATCCATCCTTCATCCGATCGATCCAGTCAGCCTGAGTTTTCATCGCGAGGCCGATGCCGTTGCCATTTGCGCCAGTACCTGGAAAATTGCTCGCGGAAGGTACCTCGAGAAGCGAGTACCAGTAATTGGCTGGATAATAATGAGCTGCTTCTTCTGGAGTAGCTGCAACTTTTGCCGTTAGTGAAAGGTCATCTCCTGGTCTCGCCGTCGTATGTTCGGAGTCGACCAAGCCATAGCCACGAACCCAGACATCATAATTTGCCGCTTGTAGGTCCGGCACCAGAAAACGTCCGTCATCGTTCGTAACGACTATCTTCCTGAACTTAGTATCAAAATCGAGTGTCTCAGCGATAACCCAGACACCGGCCTCCGGCCCGACGGCGCTCGTTACCACGCCGGATATATCCGTGTCGGCAGCGATGACCGACGCACTTAGAACCGAAAGGCCAACTGCCAACACCGCTGCTATTCCAACCACACTAATCGCGCGTATCGTCTTGGTCATGAAGGTTATCTCCTGTCAGGGCATATGTTGTTGCATGCTACCTCTGATCACACGACCTCTCAAGGGATTACGGAAATAGTGCAAATTTTTTAGTCGTGTACAAAAAGCGTGCAAATTCACGCCACGGGAAATGCGGCCACGAAAGCCTGTGCATCATCACAGACTGAGCCTATTGGGGTGGGTCTAACCAGTCGCAGCCAGGTGTGGCTTCCGGTCCATCGTCGTAGCAGGCGCGAATGGCCGCGTAGTCGGCGGTCATGCTACCAGGCGCGTTGGGTGGCATAAAGCTGTTCACGTTGTGGCCGGCGATACCGAGGAACCGCTTCGGGTCGGGCGCACGATGACACATGACGCATCCATCTTACGGCTGATTGAAATTTATTTT
>DTWD01000279.1 GCA_012963185.1 Acidobacteriota bacterium | reverse complement strand
GCTTCTTGAAACCGCCGTCGACACGTTGCATGCGACCACGACGAGCGATGGGCTAATAGCTATCGACATGGGAATACCTCGCTTCTCTTGGCAAGACATTCCGCTTGCAACGCCGGAGGATACCCTCCACGTCAAATTGGTGCGGGGCTCCCTTTCAGATCCAGCTGCAGTTAACTTAGGAAATCCTCATGTAGTTTTTTTTGTGGATGATGTGTCCTCTGTGCCGATTGAGAAACTAGGACCAAGCCTAGAAACGGACCCGATCTTCCCAAAACACGCCAACATCGGCGTTGCCAGCATCATCGATCCCCGCGGTAAAATCCGACTAAGAGTGTGGGAACGTGGCGCCGGCTTAACTCTTGCCTGTGGCACAGGTGCGTGCGCAGCCTTGGTTGCAGCTCATCGGAGAGGGATATGCGAACGTGAGGCCGAAGTTCTGCTTGACGGTGGAAAACTTTATATTCGCTGGCAAGAAAATGACCATGTTATAATGACCGGACCAGCCACGATCACTTTCGTGGGCGAGATAGAGGCATCACTACTGACATGAAATCTGAGTCTAGCTTCGCACCTGAAGTATTAACTTTTGGGTGCCGATTAAACACTTACGAGTCAGAAGTTATCCGCCGCAACGCGACTACGGCTGGTCTTAAAAATACGGTAATAGTGAATACTTGCGCTGTCACGGCTGAAGCGGAACGGCAGGCCCGACAAGCAATCCGCCGCACACGACGGAAGCACCCCGACGCCCACATCATTGTCACTGGCTGCGCTGCCCAGATATCACCAAGAGCCTTCAGCGCAATGCCCGAAGTTGATCAGATTCTCGGTAATATGGAAAAGCTGGATCCAGCTTATTTCGAGGTATCCCGCCGAGAGCGGGTTCGTGTCAATGACATCATGTCCGTGACCGAAGCCACCACCCATATGGTTGGAAGATTTGATGGACGGGCACGCGCATTTGTCCAAATCCAAAATGGATGTAACCACCGTTGCACTTTTTGCATCATTCCATTTGGCCGCGGGAATAGCCGCAGCGTTCCAATTGCAGATGTACTAACCGAATCTCAGCAACTAGTTGCTCTTGGTTACCAAGAGATTGTCTTGACCGGTGTCGACATCGCTTCGTATGGCCGAGATTTACCAGGCGAACCAAGCCTCGGGACGCTGATCCGTCAGTTACTCCGAGCCGAGCCCAAATTGGCTCGTTTGCGACTTTCATCCTTAGATCCAGCCGCGATCGATGAAGAATTGTGGTCGTCTCTTCAAAGCGAGCCACGCCTGATGCCGCATCTACATTTTAGCATCCAAGCCGGCGACGACCTCATTTTGAAACGAATGAAACGGCGCCACAACCGCAGTAAAGTGATGGATTGCTGTGCCCGCGCACGTGCTCTGCGTCCGGGTGTCACACTTGGAGCTGATCTCATAGCGGGATTTCCGACCGAGACCGATGTCATGTTCAACCGAACGCTTGCACTAGTTCAAGAATGCGAACTTAGTTTTCTACACGTGTTCCCTTTCTCGCCGCGCGAAAATACCGCGGCGGCACGCATGCCTATGGTACCAACCGAAATACGGCGAGCTCGCGCGGCTCAGT
>DTWD01000278.1 GCA_012963185.1 Acidobacteriota bacterium | reverse complement strand
TTTCACAAAACTACCGGTCAATCAGTTTCGATCGGCATGCACAGAACAACCACTGAAGCGATTGTCACACAGCGCAGTTAGCGGTAAAAAAATGCAGAAGCCATGAATGGAATCTCCCGCAATGTGAAAATGAGATTGCGTCTCAATATGATGAGGAGATACGATGGGGCTGTGGAGCAAATGTCAACACTCACGCCCGTCGCAGAAACCGACGAAGATACTAACTATGTCTGTGGCTGCCTTCAAATCACGGAACATCAGTTGCTTTCGACCCTAGCAACCAAAAGCATCTGGACGATTCGTGACATACGGAAGACCATTGGGGCCGGTGATGGTTGCACCGCATGCCATCACGTTCTAAAACGCTATCTAAATGTCCACCATCGAATAGAGCGGGAGGAACTCGCCGAACCGGCCTTCCGTCCATCCACACACACACGTTCCTAATAAAGACCGAAGCTACCCGTCGTGTCCCCCCATCTGCTCAGCAAGATAATTTTCTATTCCAACTTTGTCGATTCGGAATAACTGAGTCTCAAGCCAATCGACATGCTCTTCAGATTCGGTGAGAATTGGCGCAGCTAACTCACGGGTGCCATTGTCACCAAGCTTGACGGCCAGCTCGACCAAGTCGTTATAAGCTTTCACACCGTTCAACTCTAATTTGAGATCATTTTCGAACTGTTCCTTAACGTCAGAACCCACGCGTATGACGTCATAACGTGCGATCTCAGGCGTACCTTCCAAAAACAAAATACGTTCGATCAATTTTTCAGCATGTTTCATCTCACCGATTGATTCTTCCTGATGCTTCTTTCCGAGAGTATGAAACCCCCAGTCAGCACACATTTTCGCTTGACAGAAATATTGATTAATCGCGGTTAACTCAATCGTGAGTGCTCCGTTTAAACCATCGATGATTTCAGCTTGACCTTTCACGACGTCTTCTCCTTCTCAGTAAACTCTTATCTTTTAAGCATACGCTGACTCTCTCATCCGTGGGAAAAAGGAGACTGCGTCTCAATCTCATACAACCGCCGGCTTAAGAAAATGAATTAAACCCGGTTAACATAGCCGGCAATGAAAACTGCTTTTCTTGCGGAAGCACCACTTGGCATTCATATTATCGGTGGCAGTATTGCCTTGCTGTCAGCCGCTGTTGCAGTGGCAACGAAGAAAGGCGGCAAACAGCACCGGCGCTTCGGCAAGTGGTATACGGCTGGGATGCTAGGCGTATTTTTGACTGCCGTTCCGCTGGCATTACTAAAGAACAATGTGTTCCTTTTCCTTATTGCTCTATTCAGTTTTTATCTCGTGTTCAGTGGGTTTCGATTTGCAAGGAACAAGTCCGGTGTGCCTCACGTCCAAGACTGGATAGCGGTAACGACAATACTACTATCTAGTGTTGGTATGACAGCGTCGTCCTTTATGTTTTACAGGCAAGGAGACGCACAGTGGATTACGCTCATAGTCTTCAGTTTGATAGCCGGTGGCTTGGGGATTAGCGATTCCGTGATTTTAAGAAACCGCAATGCAACAGGTAAGAATCGCATCGCTCGCCATCTCACCAATATGTTGGCAGGCACTATCGCAACAGTGACTGCTGTACTGGTGGTGAATGTTGCCACTAATCCAGCATGGATAGCGTGGCTTACCCCAACAGTTGTTATCACGCCAGTGATCTTTTACTGGAACAAACGAACTTTGTCATAAATCTCGTAACTTCCGAAGTGGTTCATACTGATGGTTCAGATGTTGTGGTCATCCCGATTTCAGTGCACGTAATATCAGAATGCTTTCTCGGATCGTTTGAAGTGAAAACCTGACTTAGTTGCCGGCGTTTGAGCGTCGCTCACCGATCGCGTAAAGGTACCCGGTCGTCCGAATAAAAATCTGACCGTCTGAAATAGCTGGCGAGCTGAGACAATAGTCATCAAAATCATTCTCCGCCAACACCTCAAACGTGGGTCCAGTTTTGAAAACGGTGGTCATTCCGCCTTCATTAGTAATATAGATTTTCCCATCCGCCAACACTGGCGACGCGCTGTATGTACCAGTTTGAATTCTGACTGGTCCATACACCGGATCCCCAGTCTTCGCATCGGATACAAATACAATTCCACTGTCGTTTACCACATAAAAAAATTCGCCGTCAGTAACTGGTGTCGGCACATCAGGTCCATTGTCAGTCGTCCAGACAACATTAGTGCCAAGCACGTCGCCGCGCCCTCCTGGTCGAAGGGCGAGTAGCGGCTTCACCCGTGTTGGGGCATAAATAAGACCATCGTGCACCACCGGTGACGCAATAATGCGATAGGACCTGTTTCGGGTCGGGTTGAGACCATCCGCACGCCACAACTCTCGACCAGTGTCGATCGCATGCCCGGTCACTGCATCACCACCAGTAATCACGATCTCTGTCGTTCCGTCGTACTCCAGCAATGCCGGCGTCGTATAGGAGTCAGGTGACTCGCGAACAGCTTCCGTCGGACGTTCTACCCGCCACACCGTTTCTCCCGTCTCGGCATTTAACCGCAGGACATAAGACGGATCATCCGTTCGCATTCCATGTAATACCTGCACGTAAAGTGCATCGTCATGTAGTAACGGTGACGACGCATAGCCCCAGTTAAGACCAAACGCACCGTATGATTCAGGAATATTACGTGCCCACAGTTCGTTCCCCTCAAGATCGAATGCCTTGATAATTCCGGTTCCTGTCATGACCCATACTCGTTCACCGTCAGTCACCGGCGAGGGCGAAGACATATTTTGTTTTCGGAGACGTCGATTACCACCGCTCAAAGGACGCGCCCATTTGGTGTCTCCGGTATTTCGGTCAAGGCACCACAACTCCAAGTTATCGTCGTCAACCGCAACGTTAATAAAAATGAGTTCGCTCCAGATGACTGGCGTCGATCCGGACCACGCCGGCATTGCACGTTTCCACGCAATGTTCCGTTCGGTATCCCACTTGACAGGCAAGTTCGTCTCGAAACTAATTCCATCTCTTGTCGGCCCTCGCCAATTAGGCCAGTTTTCAGCAAACGCCACATCGCCAGACAAGAACAGAGTGACCACTATCGACCAGATCAATACCGTATTGAACACCATGACCCTCCGATTGACACACAGCCTAATCATTCAACTGTTTCCACTCGACATCAAGTACTGACTTACGCATCTAATAACCCGGCCACGTCAAGCAGAAACCCGTACTGAAGCGCCAACTCACGATACTGGCGGTATCGTCCGGACGCACCACCGTGACCGGCTTCCATATTCGTTTTAAGCAACAACCGTCGTTCGTCACCCACCATCGTGCGTCTTTTTGCAACCCACTTTGCCGGCTCCCAGTACTGAACCTGAGAATCGTGAAGCCCGGTCATCACGAGAAGGTGTGGCCACGCCACCGCATCGATATTGTCATAGGGTGAGTAGGACTTGATGTAATCGTAGTATTGCTTGTCATTCGGATTTCCCCACTCGTCGTACTCACCGGTTGTGAGTGGAATACTATCGTCAAGCATCGTGGTCAACACATCGACGAATGGCACCTGTGCGACCATGCCGTGAAAAAGATCGGGGCGCATGTTGATGACAGAGCCCATCAGTAATCCACCAGCACTCCCTCCCATCGCAAAAATCCTGTCCGACGCAGTCATCTCGATTTTAATCAGATGTTCTGCACAAGTAATGAAATCCGTAAATGTGTTCTTTTTCTTGAGCAGCTTTCCATCGTCATACCACGAGCGTCCGAGTTCTTCGCCTCCTCGAATATGCGCAATCGCAAAGATAAAACCACGATCAAGCAAACTTAACCGGGATGACCGAAACGTAGGTTCCATGCTGATCCCATACGATCCATATCCGTACAGTAACAGTGGCGCGGGACCCTCCTGATTCATATCCCGACGCCGAACGAGCGAGATCGGAATCTGCATCCCATCGGCTGCGGTCGCACTGAGACGAATTGACTCGTACCGATCCGAGTCAAAGTCACCAAGGACCTCATCCTGCTTCAATAATGTCCGCTGTCGCGTCGTCATGTCGTAGTCGTAAACCGATTGCGGGGTCGTCATCGAGCTATAGCCAAAGCGGAGCGTCGTGGTATCCGGGTTCCGGTTAATGTCGATATAGGCGTCATACGCCGGCTCATCAAACGCTATCTCATGCTCCCCACCAGCATTTTCTGTATCGGCCAACCGCCAAGGTTTGACACGAATCTGAGCCAACCCATTTCGGCGTTCTTCAATCACAAGATAATCGCGAAATATTTCGAATCCTTCGATTAAGACATCTTCACGGTGTGAAACAACTTCTATCCAGTGCTTCCGAGCGATTCGATGATCATCAGTTTTCATTAATCGAAAGTTGCGCGCCTTGTCATTGGACTTGATATAGAACCAACCAGAAAAATGATCGACCTCGTACTCGTGGCCACGCTCTCGCGGAAGAAATACCGTGAATGCATCTTCTGGACTCGACGAATCGAGATAGTGATATTCCGTCGTCATCGTCTGGCAGGAAGCAATAAACACAAATTCCCTGGACCGACTGGGGCCTACCGCGCAACTGAATGTCTCATCACGTTCCTCAAATACAAGAACATCTTCCGACACGTCGGCGCCGAGCTCGTGACGAAAAACCCGGTATGCACGAAGCGTGGTCGGATCGTGACGGACGTAAAACACAGTGCGGTTGTCAGCCGCCCATACCATGTTCGCTGTGACTGCCCGGACTACATCATCGAATTCTTTGTCCGTTTCAAGATGCCGAAAACAAATAGCGTATTCTCGACGACCAACCGTATCGATGGCATAGGCAAGTACGTTCATGTCGTGGCTAACACGTAATGTTCCAACATCACAATAGTCATGCCCTGCAGCAAGCTTGTTCACATCAAGAATGACTTGTTCCCGACCATGTTCTCGTGCCCCGTCAGTCAGCTGACGGCAATAAATTGGGTACTCGTGACCATCTTCATACCGTCGGTAATACCGATAGGCCCCATCGCGATACGGAACCGACATGTCGGTCTGTTTGATCCGAGATTTAATTTCGTCGTACAGACGCTCCTGCAGTACGGCGGTATGACTCAGTTCAGTACGTAAGTACTCATTCTCCGCATCAAGATACGTACGGACCTCTGGATTGTCTCGTTCACGAAGCCAGTAATAATCGTCGATGCGGACATCACCATGCTCCGTGAGTTGATGTGGCCGCCGTGCGGCGCGGGGGGGATGTTTAGTCATTTACGATACCAAAAGGATAAAAGTTGATTGTTTGTTGGTCGCCAGTGCGACGTCTTGCATGATGGCGGGTTATTTCTTCAAGGTACGCTGGACATACTCGTCAACAGCACTAAGTACCGAAGACGACTGCCACGCCTCCAGAACTTCTTCGTCAATGGCACGCATATAGTGCACCATCCGGTCACGACTAGGTTGTCGTGTCATACGTTTGGTAAGCCTGAATGACGCGGGGGGAAGTGAGCCCAAACGGGTCGCCATGGCTAACGCGCGACTCAACAACTCGCCCCTCTCCGCAAGTTCATCGACAAAACCGTTCGCTAGCGCCTCACTCGGCGCACACGTCAATCCACCGTATATCAACGATTGCAGTCGATGGTTCGGCAGCGTGAGTCTGAGGATCTCCATTGCAACGCTCGGAAACGGCACTCCAACTGACAATTCCGGAACTCCGATCCGCCCCTCTCCTTCCGACATTACACGGTAATCACAAGCACACGCGAGGAGGCAGCCACCCGCCACGGCATGCCCATTAACAGCAGCAACCAGCGGTTTCGGAAACGTAAAAGTCTTGAACAGCATGTCACCGAGTAATGGGACAAATTCTTGAACATACTCTCTTCCGCCAGCGATCAACTGCCTCAGGTCAACGCCAGCTGAAAAGACCGAACCCGTCCCGGTCAACACAACGGCAGGAGTCTCGGCCCGTTCAAGCAAAGTAATTTCGTCAATCCACCGGCGCATCAGTTCAAGATCGAACGCATTGACTTTGCCATGCTTCAGCCGAAGCACCGTAATACCGTCATGTAACTCAGTAGTCAGCATGTTTCATATCTTCAGATCGCGGATAACTATTCAGCCCGCAAAGCACTCAACAAGGGTGACCGTATTGCAGCAATCGTCGCGGCAATTGACGCAGTGAGGCCGGCAGCTACCACTATGAGCAGCAGGACCGCGAGCGACAGCACCGGCACTGCTCCGCCGCGCTCAATCAACGCCGGAGCAATGGCAACAAGAGCACATCCGGTACCCACGAATAACCCAACAAATAATAAAAATGCGTTTTCAGCCAACACCATCAGTGAGAGGTGACCCGCGTTGTACCCCACCGCTCGCATCAGCGCGAGTTCTCGACGACGCTCAAGTACATTCCTCAGTAAAACAGCGCCGAGGCCGAACGTCCCCAGCACAAGGCCAAGACCACCTAACGCCTGGAAGGTTGCGAGATAGGTATTGTTGACCCGGTGAAATGACGCAAGACGTTCAGCAGCGGACACAACGTCAAAACCAAAATCAGACATTCTGTCTTCAAGCGCTGCACTGACCTCACTCTGGCTATCAAGCGGCACATCAATCAGAAAAAATCGATACCCTTCATAATCGGGAAATACCCGATCGAAATTCACCTCGCTAATCAGTAACTCGCCCTGCAAAATACTGTCGGAGAGCGATGCCACGATGCGGAGAGTAATTGGATTATCTGTATCTCGATTCAGAACAAAGTCATCACCAACCGATAAATGCAACGCATACTGAAGTGACGTTGCATCCGCAATGGCAGGAATCGCACCATCCGAGAACTCATGGTTGAGTAATAACCAAGGGTTCACTTCTTGATCACTAGTCTCTGCAAGAGATGCACGGAAACTAAATCTTGCTTCTTCGACAAAACTTGCTGTCGGCGCAACGACTCGCGGGTCTTTGGCTTGGTACAGGTTAAGACAACTCGCATCCTCACCCGGCCGGACCCGGAAGCGGCTGATCCCTATTCCGTTAAGCGGCTGATCGGGCTCGAATAGATCCGCTATAAATAATTGCTCCTGGCCATCTGCAGTCGACAAATCATCAACGACCGGAAGTAATGTGTCAGCGAGCAGGGTATAACCTCCGGTACCAGATGCCCGGTTCAGTAGGTCGCCATCACCCTCGAGCCGAAACGCATCAACCGCAACAATAATGAAAGAAGCAGAAGCAATTAAGGCAATACACAACACGCTACGGCCAGGTCGATAAGACGCATTTCTGAACCCTACCTGTGACAATGACCACGGACCTTCTGTGTGTCTTGCCGGTCGTCCACTAAGCCAGGCCCACGCCAACGCAAGCATCGCCGCCAAGAGCACAAACCCACCACCAAAAAACCCGCCGGTTGCACCAATTAATCCTGTCGCCGCTGTAGCTACGAGCACCACACCAGTGGCAGCAAGCGCCATACCCACAGACCAAGACCGCAGCTCTGTCGGTCGAGAATTACTGCTTACATTCGGTAAACCAGTAACCTCTGCCACGGCGCCAGTTAACAGACTCCGAGGTGAGGCGGGGGCCAATGCTCGCAAGCACCAAGCTATCGAAAAAACGGCAGCGGCAACGACCGCAACCGCGCCGATAGTCAACATCGTCGGTGACACTGCCAGTGCTAAACGCGTCGTCCCAACTGCGTCAAACCACCATGTCCGAAGCCCCCACATAATCACATCGGCGTAAACTACGGCACCAATAACACCAAGAATGCTTCCAACAACAGAAAGTGCGATGCCTTCGATCAGAAAGATTCGACGCAGCGCTGAAACAGAAAACCCAATAGCCCGAAGCAATCCGATTTCCCGTAATCGCTGCTCTACACCCAGTCGGAAAAATAGACTTGCCAGCATCAGAGCCGAAACGACCAGGAAAAAACTGAAATAGATGAAATACAGACCAAAATCCGTAACACCACTTGAAGCCTCAAGTGCCAACGACCGGGCCGGGTAAACGACAAAACTCACAGTAAGCGGGTCCAAACGCTCCTGTAGTGCAGTGGCATATCGCGCAAGAGCCACGTCGAGGTCGATACCCATATCGGGGAATACACGAACAGATGTGCGCCGTCCCCAACGCGATGACCACATCCGCTGACCAGCCTCGAGTGGGACAAATGCCTTAGGAGTCGTACGATATGTGTCCCAGTAGTCTTCATCAACTGGACGAATTAACCCAAGGTCAACATCGAAAGGTGGGTCCCAATCGATAACATTATTGGCTTCTGTAATCCCTGGATAGTCTGGTGCAAGCGTCTGGTCAGCAGCAGGCCCGGTAAGCGGAACGACATCAGCAACACGCAATGCCACCTCGTGAGTAACAAGCCGTCCCTCGTCTTCCCAGACATAGTATTCAAGTGTCAGCGAGTCACCCCGACCAGCCGCTAGATCGTCCGCGGTCCACTGATTAAGCACTACCGGAATGTCATTTCCGAGTTCTGCTTGAATGTCAACACTACTAACGACATCGAGGTCCATCGCAGTTATTAGTGAATATGGAGTAATTCGATCTCCGTGTCTGATTTGATTCACCAGGTACGTAAGAACCGGTTCAGTACGGAGGCCTTGCGCAATCGCAACCTCGTCGATCGCTTCGGCAGTCTTATCGTCAATCAAACCAGCGGCTGATTCCACAGAAAATGTTTCGAGATCAGGAATGGCATTTACACTCAAACCAAGGTCCTCAAGCGTCGCAATCGTCCGTACGGCCGCCTCTGTACGGGCCACACGATCCGGAACACCCTCATCACTTGTCCCCTGGCTCCCCATTCCAAAAAGCACAGTATTCACCATGCCACTCTGCTCAAGTTCTTGCTGCAAGCGCGTTATTGATACAAACATCGATCGCGCTAAACCTTGTTGCGGACGAAATGAAAATTCACCCAGTTCAGGCCCCTTGAGTACACGCGTCACCCCAAGACGCAATGTCCGACCGACATCATCTCGCCGTCCATGCAATGAACTGATTGGTACAGCCGACGGCCGCTCAACCCGAACCAAAATCGCGTCATCGAACACCGCGCCCAGTTCTGCCGCCAGTCCTTCACTGAGAAATGCGGCGTTCCGATCAAGTTGCCGATCTTCCGGGTCTATTCCATGAAAAGTCCAAAATCTTTCGTCAACACCATAGACCTGAACTCGGGACGCTCGACGACCACTCTGCTGATGGGTCACAAACCCTTCCACAGCCACAAGTGGCGCAATAGATCCATATCGTTCAGTGATCCCGTCGACCGACTCTAAATCAGTCGCAAAGGATTCTCGTACGAAACCCAGACTAGTAACGACCTGATCAACCGAGCCAAGACGTTCCAATGCCAATGTTCGAAGACTCGTACGAACAGACGTACCAACGAGAAGCGCCCCGGAAAGAACTGACACCCCCACCGCGACACCGGCAACGACCGCTAAATTGGTCCGCCAAAAGTGCGTAATGTTGCGGCGTGCTAGTTCAGTCAGAGTCATTCGTTAAATCCAAATCGCAGTGCTTCCCACTCGCACTTCTAACTGCATGTAAACCCCGATCACACTGATTCCAGCGTTTGGTTATTCAGTCGATATTGCTTGGGACACCGCGCTGCGAGTTCGGCATTGTGCGTTACAACAAGCAATACGTTGTTTTGCTGCCTGTGAAGTTGAAATAGTAGAGAACTCACCATCTCTGCAGACTCGCGATCAAGATTACCAGTCGGTTCATCGCAGAGAATTAACGGTGGTTGCTGGATAAGTGCTCGTGCAAGCGCCACGCGCTGCCGTTCTCCACCAGACAGCTCCGCCGGACGATGGTCCATCCGGTCAGCGAGTCCTACCTGCTCTAGCAAGGATATTGCTCGATCTACGACCGATGCATCTGAATCACTGACCAAAGTCGGCACCAACACATTTTCAAGCACGGTGCACTGCGGTAGTAAAAGATGGTCCTGAAAGACAAATCCAACCTGAGTATTGCGAAACACCGCCAGTTCCCGATCGTCCAAAGTGAAAGGGTCGATGCCATCTACTGCAATGTGCCCACTCGACGGCTGCTCAAGCGTACCAAGAATATACAGCAGCGTACTTTTTCCACTTCCCGAAGGACCGACTATGGATGCTGCATCGCCTGCCGCCAACGAAAGCGACACCTCCGTGAGAATACGTAATTCCCCTGTTGGCGACCGGTAATGCTTAGTGATATTAGTGACTTCGAGCAAGGGGCACTCCTACCCTTAACTCTACGGCGTCTATGATGCCTTTTGAAACGCCCGTGGACGAAAGAGAAAGTCGACGATATTGCCCTCGTGTGGTTGCAACCAGTTGAGTTTGATCGTCGGAATGGGCCCCACGTTTAAACGATCGATATTTCTAGCGTCAAGCAAGGCTTGTTCAAACGACGGGTCGTTCGTTAAGGCAGTCGCAACCAATGTTGACCCAATCGATCCAATCATATTCTTCTGTTCGCACTCGACCACCGTAACAAACGGAAACATATATTCTTTCTTGGCCATGGCAACGTCTGGCGAAGGACAATACACAACGGTCGGGCGAAGGTAGTCACACCGCTCTCGTGACACAAGCCTTCCATCCGCATGATGACTGGCCGTCATTTCTTCAACACCAGCTTCATTTAGTGCTGCATCAATATCACCAGAAATAGCTGGCGCCTGACCAGCAACGGTAAACGCGGCAAGCGAAGCATCTGGATCATCAGGTGGTAACGGTGCGACTGGACCGAGTCTTTCGGCGAGCGCCTCAGCAATTGCCTTTCCGTGCCGCGGCGTCCAAATCCCAGAACAGTTAATACAACTACGTCCGCTGTTAATTAGAACGCTATCAACCATTAAGTCGAGATGCTGCTCCCAATTATCAGCTTCATCGTCACCCAGTAAAATCTTGCTAAAACCCGGTCCATGCACCTGCACTGCGGGGTTAGCGGCATACTGCTCGACAGTCGCTGTCCCACCAAAAATCAGACTCCGAGGACAGTTATTAAGTACAGCGGCTCCGACTTCTCCCAGTCCGGGGTATAGAGCAATCGCTTCACGTGGTACACCAGCCTCAAAAAACGCTTGCGTTATACGCCAAGGCGTCCATAGTTCTTGTGGCCCAGGCTTCAACACCAACCCAATCTGCAAAGGAATAATCGGCAACCACAAACTGTGCACACCGGGTGAATTCGATGGCAACACCATACCAAGTACTGATGTCGTCGCTTGATAACTGCGCATGACACCATCTTCTTCACCATAGCCACGCGCGAGAATCCCTGGATCGATCCGACGAGTGAGGGAAATCAGAATGTCATCAATATGGTCAAGAACATATCGAAGCTTTTCCATGTTCATTCGACACATATGCTCGGGAAGCCCTGTTGTCGCTGATTGCTGCCGAACGAAATCATCCGGCGACTGCGTGCCATCACCAAGGGGAAGATCAGCCGATGAAAAAAGCTCGGCCCCTTTCTTCACCATGCCAATTAGGTCAGCCGGCGAAAAATCACGCAGTACATCGCGCGCACGTTCTGCCTTCCGAAGATCACGCTGGACAATGCCGGGATTGGCCTGGCTGACTTCAGCTACCGGTTCACCCGTATCGAAGTGAACAACTTTGTCGACTTCGAGACTCTGGTACGGTTCACCCCAACGCAGAACAGGGAAATGGATCACAGCGACCTCTCTACTTAGATACCGTCAGCAATGGTGACCGAAATGGTTTCGCACAGACCCTCTTGGGTTCGATGCGCATCATCACCAATCTGTAGGGTCAACTCGTATTCGGCAGGCTCGGACTGCATGGTAAAGGTGTTCGATCCATCACCAAAATGTACCCACCCTTCACCCTGCGGAATCACCTGCCCTACCGGCAAACACCCTCCAGCATCGATACCCACATGGAAATGCCCCACATCAGAACGCGGGGTGTCGGTTTCGGCATCAAAACCTTCAGGAATCGGTGAAATTTCGTAATTCTCTGCCCCAAATTCCATTTCAAGATCAAAGTCACTTGAAAACTCACCACCATCCCCAGGCGCGACAAAGAAGACACGCGGACTGCTCCCACTTGACGGAGCAGGATCCGAAGCAGGCGCACTCGACTCCATGGGCTCCATGGGCGCAGAGTCCATACCGTTTTCGCTTTCGCTGCCACCTCCACAGCCAACGAAAGCTACCGCCGGCACAACGGCCATAGTGACGAGGAATGTTCGGTTCAGGCTCATAAATTTAGTTCTCATGGTTAACACTTACTCCTTACAAAAACATGATTCTCTGGTAATTATTCTAGTAAACCCCAACTGTCGTAGATGAGGAAAGGTCACTAAACGGTCGCACGCCACTCACACCATCCCAAGGATACAAATCACACTGATATTCGCGCTCACCTTCATCTCTTTCAAGAAAGCGTGGAACAAAAAACTCTTTCGTCAACGTGGTCAACATGACGCGACCGGTATCACCGTAATCCACAACCTGGTCCGCGTTATCAGGGTCGACCACCTGCAAGACTGCTCGTGGCTGAGGCGCATAATAAGTGATCTTATAGCCTTCCGCTGCACCACTCGGAGTACTCGCGGCTAATCCCATCAATGTGTTTCCGTACGTCGGTGTCATGTACACGCCATCGAGCAGTTCTTCATTAGCGAAACGATTCCACTGTGGGGTGAACTCCGTACCGCCAGCAAAAATCCCGGTGATACCAGCATCCTTAATGCTCGAATCCTCCGCCTCTAAACGATTCGCTAACGCCTCGAGAAGCTTCGGTGTCGAAAACATACACTTGATGTCATGCCCAGCTGACAGAATCGTTACCGCCTGATCAATAACATGCTCCTGATAGGCCTTCAGGTGATCCATCCAACCTTTCTTGATCAACTTAATGACCCACCTTGGGTCTAGGTCAACACAAAAACAAATACCACCTCGATAATGTGCAAGATGCTCAACGGCCAAACGTAATCGGCGCGGACCGCTGGGACCCAGCATGAGCCAGTTCGAACCCTTTGGAAAACACTCCTCCGGCAACGAATCAGAGAACAGTTCGTAGTCAGTACGGAAATCATCGATTGCGACACGGCTCTTGGGTATCCCAGTCGTCCCACCAGTCTCAAATACATAAACAGGGCGGTCGTTATAAGCCTTCGGGACCCAGCGGCGCACAGGTCCTCCCCGAAGCCATTCATCTTCAAAGTGACCGAACTTATGCAAGTCACTGAGACACTGCACCTCTTTGCGAGGATCCCATCCGGCGTTTTGGGCCCACTCAAGCCAGAATGGACACCCAGTTGATGGATCGAAATGCCAGTCGACTACTTCGCGCACCCACGCATCAAGCGTAGCACCAGCCGCGTCGACCTTGTTCTGTATTTCGGAACTCTGAACGGTCATCAACCCTTGATATTACACTAGCTAATCTGGTTTTAAAGGTCTGCTCCGCACCAGATTGGGTGACCCCCTTTGAGACCAAGTGAATAACTCGTAATATCTTGGCTTGTACACGCCAACTTCATGGGGAAAATAGAACAAATCTGGATCAAGCGGTTTCACCGCGGCCCGATGGACCCCGTCACTCATGGAACGCTCGTCGCCGGACAAGGCCTTCTCGATAGCGCCAACCAAGGTGGACGCCGACAAGTCACTCTAATCGCACGTGAACGATGGAACCTCGCGGTTCAATCAATGGGAATTCATATCGACCCCATCCTGCGCCGTGCAAATGTCTTAGTCGCAGGAATCGATCTCGAAAATACTCGCACTCGGATCCTTCAGGTCGGCGGTTGCCGCCTTCTTATCCGTGGCGAAACGCGACCATGTGAACGCATGGACGAAGCTGTACCGGGACTGCAAAATGCACTTGATGCGCATTGGGGAGGCGGTGCGTTCGCAGAAATCCTCCAGGGAGGTGAAATCACCGCGGGTGACGACGTAACTTGGGAAGACAATACTAATTGACCGACCGGGTCACCGTAATGTGTCGCACTTCGCCGCAAACACAAAGTCACTTTCTGTTAGCCCATCAATTTTGTGAGTCCATATTGTGACCTTGACTTGTCCCCACGTGAGATAGATATCCGGGTGATGGTCCTGTTCTTCAGCCATCTCACCAACCCGTACCGTAAAGTCAAGAGCCTGACGAAAATCATCTAACCGATAAACCATCTCCAGATGGTGCCCGTCAACGACTACCCAATCACCCCCAAGCTTAGTCAGCAAGCTGGACCGCTCTTTTTCGGTTAGCGGCGGCACTCCAGCTCGACACGGCACGCACTTTCCCTGTGCAAGTTCACTCATTGATCCCCTCCAGACAACAGTTGAATTGATCCCAACACGTCTCAAGACCTTGCTTCTATATAGTTGATCGAGAAACGTAAAGGAGAGCACGATGTCTGAAAAAAAACCGCAGAACTACGAAAACCACGCAAAATTCATCCCAGTATTCCACTACATTGCATTGCCACTCTTATTAGTTAATTTCTTCGGAGCACTGTTTCGTGTCACGCAGGAAATTAGCTTTTACACCCTCAACGGCGTTGGTCTCGCTATTTCCCTGATAGTCGTCGCCGTGTTCACACGCTTGTTTGCGCTCAAGGCCCAGGACCGTGTCATTCGACTTGAAGAACAAATACGCATGCAAACATTCCTACCAGATGCGCTCAAAGCGCAAGTTGGCCGTCTAACAATGGGGCAAATTGTCGCATTACGATTCGCATCAGACGAAGAACTAGTAGATTTAACCCAGGATGCGCTGGACCAAAACACTTCCCCAAACGCTCTCAAACAGGCAGTGAAGAATTGGCGTCCAGATTACGACCGGGTGTAGGACCGTCAGACATCCAGCAAATGGCATTGAATCAAGATGACGACTTCTTCTCTTGTAGGCTCTGTACCCCCTGTGCCCACACATCAGCCATTCGACTCGACGCGAGCCATAAACCTCCATCTACAACCAGCGTCACACCGGTCACATATGATGCGAGGTCAGAACACAAGTAAAGCGCAGCCTTCGATACATCGTCTACTTCACCCAGTCGTCCCAGTGGTGTCATCTTCTCAGCTTCTTCTTTGGCTGGTCCGACGAGTAACCGTCGAACGCCCTCCGTATCAGCTACGGGACCGGGCGCAATGCCATTAACCCGAATTCCGTGTTCACCCCACTCAACCGCCAAGCTCCTTGTCAAGGCATCGATTCCAGCCTTCGCCGCAGATACATGCAACTGCGCCACCGTTCCGACATAATGCAACGTCGCACTGATATTCAGAATTACGCCATTAGTCTTTTTTAGATGGGAAAACGCTGACCGGCACATATGAAATGTGCCCTTGAGATCAATATCAACGACGGTACCAAATCCATTCGGAGACAGGTTTTCAGCCAAACATAAAAAATTTCCAGCAGCACCATTCACGAGAATGTCCAGATGACCAAACGTCTTAATCGTTTCATCGACCGTTCGATCTACCGCTGCGGGATCGCGTACGTCGCCAGACACAGCTAATGCGCGAACACCAATGTCTTCGATGTCTTGACACGTCGGAAGCAAGTGTTCTTCTTTCCGACTCGTAATGGCAACATCACAGCCATGCGACGCTAGCGCTAACGCCAGGCCACGACAGATTCCTGTGCCACCACCGGTAATGAGTGCTACCTTGCCTCGCAATAGATCTGATTGATAGGACATCGCATCCTCTCCGTATTCTTATTTAGTAAAGTTCATTTACGCCGACCATGAACGCTACAATTCACAAAGCGTGACTGTTCTTACCAGTATCACGAACGCCTTCCCATTTTGGGTCCTATTGGCAAGCGGTCTCTCTCTCGTTAAACCATCTCTTTTTTCCTGGTTTAGTGGACCACTTATTCCAATCGGCCTAGGCATCATCATGCTCAGTATGGGTATGACGATAGGATTCGATGATTTTCGTCGCATAGCCAGAGAACGCCGAAACGTAATCCCTGGCGTCGTTCTCCAATATACGCTGATGCCATTACTCGGCTGGTGCCTCGGATTACTTTTCAACCTCCCCGCGCCATTCGCAATTGGTCTTATTCTTGTCGCATGTTGCCCGGGTGGCACGGCATCAAACGTTATCGCATTCCTGGCTCGTGCGGATGTTGCACTCTCCGTCTCTATGACGACGGCCTCAACATTGTTAGCAGTTCTGATGACACCAGCACTGACCGCTATTCTCGCAGGCAACCGAATTAACGTACCAGCATTGGGGTTACTTCAAGATACGGTTCAAGTTGTCATCCTACCGGTAATCGTAGGAGCTGTACTCAAATGGAAATTCCCGAAAAGCTGTAACCGTATGCTGCCAGTTGCTCCACTCGTCGCCGTTGTCACAATCGTTCTTATCGCCGCCTCCGTGATCGGCAGCAACCGAACTGCCGTACTAGATGCCGGACCTAGGCTTCTCTTGGCAATTTTGTGTCTTCATGCTGGCGGCTTTGTACTCGGTTACGCGGCTGGAAGAAAGTGGCTTAAAGGAGAGCGTGCCGCCCAGACAGCCGCTATCGAGGTCGGCATGCAAAACTCGGGCCTCGGCGTTGTCCTAGGCCAGCAGAATTTTACGAGTCCACTAGTAGCCATCCCCAGTGCGATTTCAGCTGTCCTGCACTCGCTCGTCGGAAGCGTCGCCGCTGCAATTTGGCGCAAACACAACAGCTCGAACCAGTCGACACTCTGACGCCTTAATGCGTCGACAAGACAGCCGCCTCGACGACCGCCTTGGTTTTTTTATCCCATTCGAGTTGAAGAGCTGCGGCATGGCCTTGGTCTGACATCTTTCGCCAAGTCTTGCGAAGAATCTGAATTACCTTTGTTGAATCGTGCTTACGAACAAAAGCTGGTAAATAGTGGGTCAGAAACACAAGGCATGCAATATCTTCAAGAAGTTGGACTTCTTCGTCAAACTTCAGACGTTCTTTGCGCAGCAATACTGAGACCCGGTTGATTAATTCCTGGTCATACCCGACTTCACCTAAGATCGATGCTGCTGTATCTGCATGAAATCTGGCCAAGTCACTTCGCCAACGACGGTATCCTTCTCGACCATCCGGATAGGTTTCCCGTGGAATCTTCCATCGACAAATATGTTGACAGCGTACGGCGAGTTGAACCTCGTCGGACGCCTCAGGAACAAATTGTTGAAGCATCGCGGTCATCCTCCGTGCGTAAAGTAGCTCTTTCGGATGATCCGCCCCGTCGACAGTTTCAGTATTGGGGTCGTCAGCGTTAGCTCGGTCGAATCGCTTGACGGCTTCGGTCAAGCGGACATCTTGCTGGTTGCCTCCCATATCACTAGAACTGTAATCGCTAGCTAGCCCTCATCAGGACCTATGTATCCCTCACGTTCAAGCTGAAGGATTATTTGCTGCGCTGCTTCTTCCGGCGTTAACGATGTCGTGTCGATCGTGATATCCGCGTCCGCAGGCTCTTCGTAGGGATCAGAAATTCCCGTGAATTCTTTAATGATCCCGGCGCGGGCCTTTGCGTACAACCCTTTTCGGTCTCGCTCTTCGCAAACCTCTAACGGCGTATCGACGTGCACCAGCAGAAACCCACCAACTGGCGCGACATCGCGGCGCACATCTTTACGAACAGCATCGTACGGCGCAATCGGCGCACAAACTGCCACGCCACCGTTCTTTGTAATCTCAGAAGCGACATAGCCAATGCGCCGAATATTCAGGTCGCGATGTTCCTTCGAAAATCCGAGTTCGGATGAAAGGTTCTTACGGACTAAATCACCGTCAAGCAACGTAACGGACCGTCCTCCAACCTCTAATAATTTAACCAGGAGAGCGTTGGCAATCGTCGACTTACCAGAACCTGACAACCCTGTAAAAAAGACCGTAAGCCCTTGCTGCTGACGCGGAGGGTGACTGCGTCTGAGTTCCTGCGCCACATCCGAAAACGTAAACCATTCAGGAATGTCTTTGCCCTCAGCGAGTCTCTCACGTAACTCTGTGCCTGAAATGTTCAGAGTGCGTTTCCCGTCCGGAACTTCATCTACCGGCACGTACGAATCAAGATCTTCTACATAGACCATCATCTTGAACGGCACCATCGTGACGCCAAGTTCCTCTTCGTGAGTATGCAAAAGTTCCTGCGCATCATAGGGGCCATAAAACGCGTTCCCATTAGAATCACTTCCAGGCCCTGCATGGTCACGTCCCACGATAAGATGCGTACAGCCATAATTCTTTCGGATGATGGCATGCCACACGGCTTCTCTCGGCCCGCCCATACGCATGGCAAGCGGCAACAGTGACAACATCGCGGTCTGTGACGGGTAGCGATGGAGTAGTGCTTGATAACATCGAACGCGCGTGTAGTGGTCAACATCACCTGGCTTCGTTAAGCCAACAACCGGATGGATCAAAAGATTCGCTTCGACATCCTTGGATGCTCGTAAAGTAAGCTCCTGGTGAGCACGGTGCATCGGGTTCCTGGTTTGAAACGCAACAACCTTGGTCCAGCCGAGTTTGGCAAACTCACTCCTCAGCTCCGCAGGTGTATGACGCAACTGCTTGTAGTCGTAGTGAGTGAGTGACTGTAAAGCCGTGACCCGCCCCCCCACATAGTGCGACGCAGTGCGAGAAAGTAAATGTGCCACGCCTGGGTGTTCTTCATTAGTGGTACCGAATACCGTAGATGCTTCTACCATCCGGTCCGGGCACCAAACATCCTCGACCGCGAGCACAGCGATCATGACACCTTCCTCATCCCGTAATGCCAAATTAATGCCCGGTCTCAGTGTTGTCGCGAGAGACTCAGGAATATCCAACGTGATGGGGATCGGCCAAAGTGTCCCATCGGCTAGTCGCATCTCCGAGCAGACACGCTCGTAATCCTTCTGACCGAGAAAACCAGTTAACGGCGAAAATCCACCACTAATCACCAATTCCAGATCACACTGCTGACGCGCCGTGAGGTCATGCGATGGCCAATCTCGGGATGCAGCTTTGAGTTCGGCTTGGTGATCCTCATTAGTAAAGAGATCGACAAGAACTCCGCCGTGCGGAGAAATCAGGTGGTCAGACAAGACTGCGCTACTCCTTTATCCCTTACTGGATTCAATAAAGAGGTCAACTAGATGGAAACCAACTAGTTAGGCTACCACGGCTGGCACCACTGCGCTTGACTCTACGACGAAGCCACCTGCTACAATCAGGGGCGTATGCGCGCGTTGCCTAAACCCGGTTGTACTTCTAGCTGCGTTTGTATGGAGCCCCATAGGGGCCCCTACGCTGACGGTCATCTCACAGTAACTGCTGCCTTGTAGCAAGGCAGAACCCAAAAACACGAAAGACCGAAAGCCTGGGAGGTAGTCACCTCCCCCCGGGGTTTTTTGCCTGTGAATTTCACTCCAACTCTCATCGGTTTCTTTGTAGGAATGCTAGTCGGTGCCACATCGACCGGTGGTGGCGCACTTCTGACGCCGGCGCTGGTTCTCATCGCACGTGTTCCACCGGCCATCGCTATTGGTTCAGACGTGTTGATTGCTAGTGGCATGAAACTATTTGGAGGCGGTTTCTACGCCATCCGGCGCGAAGTTCATTGGGCGACCGTCGGGTTACTTGCTCTCGGTTCCATTCCCGGCGCAATTCTAGGGATTTCCGTGCTAAACCGGATGCCGATCAAACAGATTAATACCTGGCTCACCCATGGACTCGGCATCGTCCTGATTCTTGCCGGCAGTGCCTTATTTCTCCGCATGCGCTTCGCAGGACAAATACAGACCCAAAAACAACCCGTCGCGGTTGTCACTATTGCACTTGTGTTTGTAACTGGACTGCTCGTGAGTATG
>DTWD01000277.1 GCA_012963185.1 Acidobacteriota bacterium | reverse complement strand
GTTGAATTTGTCGAGGAATTACTTTTTGGAGAATTTCGTCGCGATCCGTTACCGCGATAGAAAACGAGGGCATTGTGCGTCACCAAATCGCCATTTTGCTTTTGGCCTTCGGTTCGACGATTCCGTTGTCTTCGCAAGACATTCCGCGCACAACCAGCGGCCGTCCAGACCTCTCTGGTACGTACGACACTGCCACTCTGACTCCACTTGAGCGCCCAGAGATCTTTGGGGATCGATTGACCCTTAGTGAAGAAGAAGCTGCGACGATCGCACAAGGTGAAACTAGTGCACTTGCGGCAGTATTCGGTATTCCGGAAGAACGAAACATCGAAAGCGCACCGCCGAGCGCCGCGCCTCCAGTTGGTGGAGATGGTTCAATCGGTGCAGCCGGAGCGGTCGGAGGGTATAACACCTTCTGGATGGACCGTGGAAACTCTGCCTTTCAAATTGACGGCCAATGGCGAACTTCAATCATTACGGAACCCGCCAATGGACGTCGCCCAGAAATGACACCCGAATCGCGTGAGCGCCTAGCTCAGCAAGCAGCATTCAGACGCCCAAATAGCGGGACTGCCTGGTGGCTCGTTGAAAACGGTCGCGATGCACCAGGACCGTACGATGACCCAGAAATACGTCCCTTGGCAGAACGATGCCTTCTCGGCTTTGGCTCGACTTCAGGACCGCCGATGCTCCCAGTTCTCTATAACAATTTAAAGCGCATTGTGCAGACGGACGACCACGTCATGATTCTGGTTGAAATGGTTCATGACGCCCGTATCGTAAGAATGAATCAGGAACACGCGTCCGCAAACATTCGGAGTTGGCTAGGTGATTCTGTCGGCACCTGGGAGGGAGACACTTTGGTTGTTGATACAACCAACTTTAACGACTCGCCAGCATTAAGTGGCGCGTCGCATAATCTGCATGTTGTCGAACGTTTCACACGTCTCTCCAATAAATTCCTGCTCTATGAATTCACCGTTGAAGACCCGACCGTGTGGAAGTCCTCATGGAGCGGGGAATATATCTGGCCGATGACGCGTAACCGTGTCTATGAGTATGCTTGCCACGAGGCAAATTATTCATTTCAGGGTATCTTAGGTGGTGCACGGGTACTTGAAGAAGATGTGCGCCTAGGTCGCTAAAAGCTGTGGAGGTGTTTCATGAGTAGTCGGCTTCGGCTTCAAACCGCAGTCACAGTCGCTGTTTTTGCTACCGTCTCCATTGTCGAAGCGCAAACAAGTAGCATCCCTCGAACACCGAGTGGGCAACCTGACCTCAGCGGAACCTACGACATTGCAACACTAACTCCCCTGCAACGTCCCGAACGATTCGGCAACAAAGCATTTTTGACTGAAGAGGAAGCTGCCGCTCTTGAGCGTGAAGAATTTGATCGAAACCTTGATCGCAACCAGGCCAGTAATCCTAACCGAGAAGCCCCACCAGACGGTGGCGACGGTTCTCGGGGCGCAGCCGGTAATGTAGGGGGCTATAACACCTTCTGGATCGACCGCGGATCATCCGCCGCACTAATTGATGGTCAGTTTCCAACTTCAATCATTGTTGATCCTGGAAATGGTCGACAACCTCCACTCACAGTGACTGCAAGCACTCAAGCTGCTGAACGAGCTTCCTTCTACCGTGAAAACAGTGGGTCCGCTTGGTGGATGATCGAGAATGGTCTGGATGCACCGGGCCCATACGACGACCCGGAACTACGACCGCTTGCCGAACGCTGTCTTCTTGGCTTCAGTTCAACGGGCGGCCCACCGATGTTACCGGCACTCTACAACAACTTGAAACGCATCGTGCAAACCGACGACTACATCATGATTTTGATTGAGATGGTGCATGATGCACGTATCGTCCGGTTGAACCAAGATCATGCCCCGTCAAACATTCGCGGATGGCTTGGCGACTCTGTAGGACACTGGGACGGAGACACGCTCGTTATCGACACGACCAACTTTAACGACACACCGGCTCTGCGAGGCGCCACGCGTGACTTGCACGTCATTGAGCGCCTTACAAGAATTAATGAAGACACTTTGCGCTACGAATTCACAGTCGATGACCCGAATGCATGGACGGCCGCGTGGTCTGGAGAATACGTCTGGCCTGTTAGCGACGACCGCGTATACGAATATGCTTGCCACGAAGCGAACTATTCATTCCAAGGTATTTTGGGAGGCGCCAGAATCCTCGAACAGGACGTTCGAGACGGCACTGTCCCTGAACAACGATAGCCCTAGCTATATGGTGAATCTAATGCCCACACACATACGACCTACATCGCTTAGCACATCACTATGCGCCCTCGGCGTTGGGCTCATGCTGATTGTTATCCTCAACATTCCGACTCATGCCCATCACGCCTTTGGCGCTGAATTCGATCCCAACCGACCCATTTTGCTGAAAGGCCCGATTGTCAGAGTGGAATGGGTTAATCCTCACACTTGGATCCATGTTGAAGTCACTGCCGACGATGGCTCCAAAGCCATCTGGATGGTCGAAGGCGGCACACCGAATACACTACTCAGGCGCGGACTAAGACGAGACTATATTCAACCAGGAACCGTTGTAGTCGTCGACGGCTACCAAAGCAAAGACCGCACGACCAGAGCCAATGCACGTGACCTGACGTTTGAAGACGGCCGGAAGTTCTTCATGGGATCATCTGGAACAGGTGCCCCCTACGACAATGACCGACGTTAACTATGCCTCTGTGCCCTTAAATTAATGAATGGCTATTCGTAGTACCGTGGCGCTGTTTGTAACGTCTGGAACAACGCGAGATCGTGTTCGATCCAGAACATTGCACCCTGTTCGGCAACAAATGCCTCAACTTTATCCATCGATTGAAGACTCATCTCGGGGTCGACGTTAAAAACTGGCACCCGACGGTCATCGCGGCTAATACGAAAGTGGTAAAGGTCTCCGGATAACACCAATGGCCCGGCCCATTCCAAATCCAGAAAAAGAACTTGGTGACCCGGCGTATGGCCTGGCGCCGAAATGAGCCGAACGCGCCCGTCGCCAAAAACGTCGTGGTCACCGTCCAGAATCAACCGATCGGCATCACGGAGATTCGCTAATAGTTCTGGTTGTACTGCCGGAACCGTAATCGGTTCCGCAAATGCCGCCTCATAATCACCCCGTTGTACTAGCCACGTCGCACCAGATATCTCATTAGCTACACCAACATGGTCGTAATGGATATGCGAGAAGGCCATATAGTCCAGACTTGAGAGATCGAACTCAAGCCCTGCGGAAACCATCAGCTCAGCAAGCGTGTACCGAAGCTTCGCATTCCCAACCCAGCCATTCTCATCCCGGCCGTCATC
>DTWD01000276.1 GCA_012963185.1 Acidobacteriota bacterium | reverse complement strand
TGTGACGGCTTCGCGATTATGGCTGAAATACGCAAACGACAATGTCAGCGTACCGTCCGAATTATTAATGAAGCCGTCGTACACCGGATACACCGAAAATGAGCTTTGCGCGACAACCAGATTTGTCATCCCCGGCAGCGCCATCCAGGCGATTACAGCCATCAATCCGGTCACGACAAAGGTACGTGTAGTCATCCACATCCTTACGAGTCCCTAGGTATCATAATTGCACCTACGAAAAAAAGTCTGACGGTTCGTAAAGTTGAAGCGCGCCGTCAAGGTAAACTTGCTAGCGTTTCAAAACATACTGCGAGGAGACTTCATGAAATGGCTCTCTAGACCCAGGATTTCACGCGCGCTTATCGCGACGGTACTGCTCAGTACCCTTGCAGGAACAGGCCTTCGGTCCCAGATAGAACGTCGCGCAATGACCAGTGAGACTGATTTTCGTCAGGCGATGGACGAACTCTCCAACTGGGGCCGCTGGGGAACCGATGATGAACTCGGCGCGGCGAATTTTGTTACACCACAGAAACGTAAAGACGCGGCATCGCTCGTCGCCGAAGGCCGCAGCGTCTCACTTGCCCACGACATCATTCAAGAAGAAACGCTTGATGGCCCTTGGTATCTCGACCGACAAGTCATGAATGTCAGCGACACCGGCGCCGCGGACCGGTACCAGTACACCGGCACCTATCACGGTGTCATTCACAGTCATCTCGATTCGGTCGACTGTCATGTGATGTTTGAAGGAAAGGGGTACAACGGCGTGACCGCTGCTGAAGTAGAAGCAGCCGATGGCTGTCCAAGAGGTAGTATTCACGCACTTCGTGACGGTGTTTTCACACGTGGCGTTCTCTTTGATGCCACACTTCTTTCTGACAAAACGACTGAGGATGGCTGGCTTGAACCGGGGACCGCTGTGCGAGCAGCAGATCTTGAAAAACTCGAGCAGATCCAAGGTGTAACCGTCGAACCTGGTGATGTGATTTTGTTACACACTGGACGCTGGAAGCGACGTGAAGCGCTTGGTCCGTGGCCGACCAGTGACGGCGTCGCCGGATATCATTCTGACGTGGCATATTTTTTAAAGGAACGAGGCGTCTCTTTCATCGGCCACGATATGTGGAACGACGCGTATCCCCATGAATACTCCGACGATGTTCGATTGCCACTTCACAGGCTCGCGCTGGTCTCACTGGGTGTATGGATTTTCGACAATCTTGACCTTGGTGCAGTCGCTGATGTTTCAAAAGAACTCAACCGTTACGAGTTTCTCTTTACCGCGGCACCACTCCGGATCGAAAAAGGGATGGGGTCGCCACTGAATCCGATCGCGACGTTCTAACTTGTGGGTATAGCCATGACGACCAATCCGCGCTGGACAGCGTTAGGAATCATCAGTCTCTGCTTCACACTTTCCACACCTGCGTATGGTCAGTGGTTCAGAGATGGCGTACGGATACCCGACCAGCCCTGGAGTAAATCCCGTGGTGACTTTGGCGCCATGCTACTACTTTCTGACGCGCCAGATGAATTTCTTGACAATTGGTCTCGCCGCACACCGGGGGTTTCGATTCGGACCACACGGACGGCCCACCGTGGAGTACCCCTTGCACCATTTATTTTATTTGTTGGCTGCACTGAAAACACACAGGAAGCCTGCAACGCATCATTTGACCTTCAGGTGTTCAAGCCCGACGGCTCAGAATTTTTCCAGACAACCGACCTTGAACTGTGGCGTGACAAGCGAGGTCCAGTACTTGGAACCCTCGGACTTGGCGTTGGGTATACAGAAATCGCCCTTGCAGCGGATGACCCGCTGGGGCGCTATCTCGTACGGGCAAATATCCGTGACACCAACGCTGAACTCTCATTCTCACTCGAACAAAGCTTCAATGTATTCGGCACAGTTTCAACCGTAATCGGAACAGGAGAAGCAGGCCGTTCTGACGACCAAGTCAATAATCCCTATGGCGTCGTTATCGGACCTGACGGAGCGCTGTATTTCTGTGACCTTGACAACCAAATGATCCGACGGCGTGACCCAGAAACAGGCGAGACAACCGTCATTGCTGGGAATGGTGTTCGTGGATATGGCGGTGATGGCGGCTCCGCGACAGATGCAATGCTAAACATGCCACACGAAATCCAGTTCGACGAAGACGGAGACCTTTACATCGTCGAACGTGACAATCACGTTGTTCGTAAAGTCGACATGCAAAGTGGTGTCATTTTAACGGTCGTGGGAACCGGAGAGGCTGGATTTTCTGGTGATGGTGGGCCGGCAACAAGCGCACTCTTACGGGCACCTCACAGCATTGTTTTTCATCCTGATGGCCGCCTCATTATCTGTGACATTGGAAACCACCGCCTGCGAATTGTCGACGGCGCTGGAGTGATCACGACATTCGGCGGGACCGGCACACGCGAACCAACACCTAACGGAGCGCCGCTAAACGGTACGCCGCTAAACGGACCTCGTGCGATGGCACTAGACCCAGCAGGTAATCTCTATCTGGCTCTGCGTGAAGGAAACGCTATCTATCGCATCGACCTAACAGCCGAAACGATTCACCATGTCGCTGGAACCGGCGAACAAGGGTACACGGGGGATGGAGGGTCTGCACTCGAAGCAACACTAGCGGGTCCGAAAGGACTAGCGTACGCACCGGATGGGGCTCTCTATATTGCAGACACCGAAAACCATGTCATCAGACGGATTAACGTGGACACGGGCATCATCACCACAGCACTCGGTACCGGTGAACGCGGTGATGGACCTGAGCCAGAACCACGCCAGTGCAAACTCAACCGCCCGCACGGTATTTGGATTGATGCAACCGGTGCGCTCTATGTCGGAGACAGTGAAGCTCACCGTATCCGTATTGTTAAGTAGTACGAACCATTCATTCCACACGGACCAGAATGACTTCTGGCGAATCAACACTCAAGGGTTCAGAGGCTCACTCTGAAGAAGACAGGTTCCAGGCATCTCCCCACTGCACCTTTTTCGCTAACCGATAGTCACTCGAGTTTCCTCGTCTTACCTCTTCCGTTCGTATGCCATCAGTTGTACACAGTTCAAGGCTAACGCGACGGGGGGCGCGATCAGGACGCCGTAACACTCGTGCACGGCAGCGGTCAGATCGTTGTCTGGTCACGACCACGTAGGAAAACTTCTCGTCTTCAAAAGCCAGTGTGCCACCTTTGAGACGGCGCTGCAGTTTTGATCGATTTAACCGCGCTGCAAAGTGACACCAATCAGTCGCTGGTAATGGGCACGCCGTACTATGCGGGCATGGAGCGACGAGATCCCCGCCCTCATTAATAAGCCATGCACGGGCATCGAGTACCCGTGCCGACCCGCCCGAAGTCCCTGGTTCAACAATCACAAGGGCTTCTCGTGTCGCTTCCCACGCCGCCGAGATGGCTCTACGCTGCTCATCTTGAGACAGTTCTCCGAGAACATACGCCATCAGCACCAAGTCGTGACCTTCAAACGACGGCATAGCAACCATGTCACTCGCATGCCATGACGAAGTAACCACCTCAGACATACCCGTCTCCATCAGCAACTGTCGGCCTAGTTCAACTGTGTCACGATCTGCTTCAACATGAGTCGCACAACCTAATTCTGAAAACACTTCGCGGGCCGCCCACAGGCCAGTAGCAGGACCAGCACCAAGTTCGAGCAAACTCTTGGCGTGCACGTCAGGACAACGGTGCCGTAACTCGACCAATGCTGCCTTCGTCGCAGAAAAGGTGGCTGGCAGCCGTGTCGCAATGTACGCAAGTCGATCGAACGACGACCTAATTGCGCCAGAACAGCCGGCGTCACGGCGATATGTCGAACTTAGATGGTCGGATGCATCTTGGAGCGCACCATGTGAGACCCCGTCCATCAACGCGTCAATTGCGTGACGTAAAGCAAAGGGAAGTTGGCCATCCGTCATCGTCATGATTGAGAGCCGGCAAAGCAGTCAGTGCAAGGCTCTAGAAGCTGTTACATCTAATGACGCAATACCAGCCAGGAAAACCACTGCTCTGAACGCAACACACCAGACCCCGAACGCTACGGCAGGCTCAACGCGACCCACTGCCCGGGCACCTCTCGCCCACCGATGGGTACCACGATGTATTGCTTACCGTCATACATGTAGGTCATCGGAACGCCGGTTGTCCCGGCTACCAATTCCATCTCCCACACAACGTCGCCATTAGTTTTATCGTAAGCACGAAACCACGGTTCGCCGTAGTTCGTCACAATAGTAAGCGGCATACCATCCGGCACTCGCCCTCCACCTCGTACACCAACATCCGACCCTTCTCCAAGAAAGAGAAGGCTCTTGGTCAAAAGCGGGCCCGGACGTCCTGGACTCCCGAGGCGCCCTAGATTGAGATGGCGGATGGCCGGATGGTCTGTGGGTCCGTATCCATTTGGCACTTGCCAGACAAATTCTCCCGTTGTCATGTCGATCGCCGTAACCCGTCCATACGGCGGCTTGAAAAGAGGTAAACCGCGGGGGCCCCCAATCCATTGCCGACGTCCCTTCACATAGTTCAAATTTGTTCGGTCAGGATTACCTTCGACAATGTCAGCAACGAACGGTGACGTAATGGAAGGGATATAGAGAATACTCGTCTCGGGATCAAACGCCGCACCTTGCACGTCAGCACCACCTTGCGAACCGGGTAACTGAATCGTGCCTTGATTATCGTTTGGCCCATCACCCTGCACCGATGGAGGGGTAAACAGTGGGCCGATCGTGTACCGTTCGGTTATCGCGAGAGCTTCTTCGCGAAGTTCAGGGGTAAAGTCGATTAGGTTGTCGACTGTCGCCCCCTGCCGATCAAATGCCGGTGGCTTCGTCGGAAATGGTTGCGTCGGTGACAAGCTTTCACCAGGAGTCCCACCCTGCGGAGCCGGTCGCTCCTCAATCGGCCATATTGGTTCGCCCGTCACACGGTCAAACGCAAAGGCAAAAGCCTGTTTCGTAATCTGGACGACAGCCTTGATATCTCGTCCATCGACCGTAATGTCCATCAAGATCGGCGCGGCCGGTGTGTCGTAATCCCATAAGCCATGGTGGACCAACTGATAGTGCCACACGCGTTCGCCAGTTTCAGCATCGACGCAAACGATCGACTGGGTAAAGAGATTGTCACCCGCGCGATGACCACCGTACATATCATTCGTTGCCGATGTCGTTGGCATATAGACATAGCCAAGTTCTTCATCAGCCGCAAACAGCGACCAGACTGGCGCATGACCACTGTATTCCCAGGAGTTATCTCCCCACGAATCAGTGCCAAATTCACCAGCCTGAGGAATGGTATGGAACAACCAACTGAGCTCACCCGTCCGTACATCGAATGCCCTGACGTCACCACGAATATCTTCCTTCGTAATGAACGTATCTGACATCGACTGCCCGACAACAATCACATCGCGAACGATGGTGGGCGCGCCGCCCCAGCGGTAACGCGCGCCTTCACTCAGTCCAGTGGTTAAATCAACGCGACCGTTATCTCCAAAGTCCCGATGCATCTCACCTGTCTTGGCATTCAGGGAGTACATCCATTCACCCCGTTGCACAACAATTCGTTGCTCATTGCCATCAGTCCAATACGCAACACCTCGTGTTCCGGCACCACGATAAGAGCCGGGATCACTATCAAACGGCTGCTGCACCCACAGTGTTTCTCCAGTTCCAGGATTAAACGCTTCCACAAGCCCCACGGCATTCGGTGCATACAGGACACCATCCACCATGAGCGGCGTCGCACGATTCGCATTGCCATAACCGAGTTCTGGCACAACATCGAGAATCGACTGATCCACCGTCTGACGACTCCAGGTAATCCGGAGGTCGCCTACGTTATCCGCATTAATCTGGTCGAGTGGTGAATACTTGGTTGCGCCGTTATCAGCCGCAAACGCATGCCACTCACCATCTGTCGCCCCCTGCTGGGCAAAGACGGGTGTCACGCCAAAACCGAACGCAACCACAACGAGACCCCATCGAACTACACCTGAACAACTGTCTGGCAACCGGTGGAACATGAGTCTTCCTCCGTCTTTCTATCGAGATAATCGCTCGTTACGCAGCCATTATAGTGTGCGATTCACACTAATAATGCGCTTCACAATAGCACTGTAATTTAGCAGGATCCGTTCGTCGGCATACACCTGACCGCGCACAAAGGTCAGCGACCTGGTCCGCCTGACGACTTCACCCGAAGCTTCAATCACATCACCCGGCCGTCCTGGGGCAACAAACTCGCTATTACAGGAGACCGTCACGCATTTCTCACCCGGTTGATCCCATGTAGCCGTAAGGCACAACGCAAAGTCAGCAAATGTCATCAACATCCCGCCATGAACCGTCCCAGCAGTATTGCGATGACGGGCATCGGCAAGAAACGCGAACGTAATCGTCCCATCGACCACCTTGTAACCCAATGGTCCGACATGATCTTCAAAGGGATCGTCGTACTCATAGACCTGATAGCCAGGCGGAAGCGACTCGGACTCAGTCATGGCACCATCTCCAAAATGTCAGCCGGAGTTGAAAGCACGTGACGGGGTGACTCCTTTTCGAGCACTTCACGGGCAAAGCCCCCCCACAGTACAGCCGCGGTATCGACACCAGCCCCGTGCCCAGCAATCACATCATGCGGAGAATCACCGATAAAGACCGCGCTGGTCGGATGAGCCGAGAGTCGAGTAAGAGCTGCCAGAACTGGCGCTGGATCCGGCTTGTGTTTTTCAACGTCATCCATACCAATCACAATGTCAAAATACTCATTTAATTCGCACCGCTCCAGCCCACGACGCGCCAACAGGTGTGTTTTGCTTGTCACAATGGCCAGTTGGACACCGGCTTGCGATAAATTGTGGACCACCTCGTTCATCCCAAGATAGGACGATATCACTCGGTCGTGGTGCATGGCCGTATAGCTTTTATAGGTTTCGACCAACTCATTCAGTTGATCGTCGGATTCAGAAAATTTTGCTAGCTGAGGCCGAAGTGGCGTGCCAAATCCCTCGCGCCACCTCCGTTCTTGGTCAGAGGATGGCTCGAGTCCAAATGTTGTCCGAAGGGCATGACGAAACGCTTCCATGATGAGTCCCGTTGAATCGATCAACGTGCCATCAAGGTCGAACAGGTAGGTACCGTAGTGGGAGCGATGCACGAAGCGCGATTATAGCAACGCCACTACTCGACTAGCGTCAGCTGCAATTACAGTAATGTTTTGAGCACATCACTGAACAAATAACCCGATCGTGTAAAAGGTAAACAGTAACAAGAGCCCGATACCAGCAGCCCGTCGAATCACACCATGCCTGATTACAACTCCGAGAAGCACCGCAAAAAACAGTCCGAGCCACGGAAATGCATATTGCTGACTCACTGGTGTAAGCACCAACGGAGTAATGGCTCCCGATGCCCCCACAATCAGAAGCAGGTTCA
>DTWD01000275.1 GCA_012963185.1 Acidobacteriota bacterium | reverse complement strand
TAGCAAGGCAGACGATTCGACTGGGTCTTCCGAGGAAAACGGTAATGACTTCAAGAAGAAACAACCTGCCTTTATAGAAAAGCTTGAAATTGAAATTGCCAACAAGGATGCGTTGATTGCCGATTACGCAAAAAAATATAAAGACGCGACGGTCGACTTTGAAAAAACGCGTGCTCGCCTCACACGGGAACTCGAAAAAGACATTGCCCGAGAAATTCGAGGCGTCCTTGTATCGTTTTTGGAAATTATTGACAATCTCGACCGGGCTATTGAAGCAGCAAAGACCGACAAGCAAGACAACCGTTCAAGTGCCTTCCTTGAGGGGATTCTCTTGGTTCGAAACCAATGCCTGTCCACATTCAGCCGCTACGGTGTAACTCCTGTTTTGGCACTGGGGCTTTCGTTCGACCCGAATATCCATGATGCTCTATCAATGGTCCCTGTTACTGATCCATCGAAAGATAACATCGTCATAACCGTGGTTAAGCCAGGTTACTTCGTCAATGACGATTTACTAAGACCGGCAAGCGTCATCGTCGGAAAAATTCCCACTCAAGGGGAATAAACTTATGCATCTTTATGTTGAACCGATGGATGCCGTACTCGTCGAATTTGATACCTGTGGACAGCTAAGATTCAACGATGAAGATTGGAGTCTTCCATCATTACAGGAAACACGGGCTATTCTTTTCGCTGCAGAAAACGAGATTACTGCCCTTAAAGAATTAGTTGAATCTCTTGAATCTGCCGTCCCGCCAAAATTTAAACGCCAAGATATTTAGATCCCGACCAAAGTAGCAGCCCGCACAACATCTTCCACGCCAATAACAACGACAGCATTTTTTCGGTTTTCCGAACCGGCTGCATAAATATAGTCAATATTCACGTCAGCCTTAGCCAACAACTGAGTTATTTCCCCAAGACTCCCGGGACTATGAGAAAGTTCCAGAAATAGCACATCGTGCGACTGGACTGCATAGTTATGAGTCTTAAGTGCATTAACCGCGCGGAGGGGATTATCAGCAAGAATTCTGAGCCTGCCCGCTGTTTCAACACTTACAGCGATTATGTTGACACGCTCTTCTCCCAAGATCTGACAAATGCGACGTAGCGCCCCCGGACTGTTCTGAAGCCGAACTGTCAACTCTGACCTGATCGCCATGTGGCAGATTAGGGCAGACTGTGCGTTATTATCAACGTAATGCTAGTTGATTCACCGCCGACGATCCCTGTCTCGAGGAGAAATGCAAGCTTTGACTACGCGATCCGGACCATCGTCGCGGAGGCACGAAAAGTGGAGGCAAATGGCCAGACCGTCAAGTACCTCAATATCGGTGACCCGGTCCTTTTTGGCTTTCAAACACCTCCTCATTTAATTGAAGCCGTCGAAAAAGCGATGCGAGACGGACGAAATGGGTACACGCCTGCTGACGGCGTCCCAGAAGCGCGTGAAGCCGTCGCAAGAGAATTCCACGCGCGTGGTTTAAGCGTCTCAGCCGATCGCATTATCCTGACGGCCGGAGCCTCGGAAGGAATTGACCTCGCGTTAAGCGTACTTCTCGATCCAGAGGACGAGGTTCTTGTATCCGTTCCGACATACCCGCTTTACACGGCCGTCTTGGCTAAACTTGGCGCGCGTGCTGTTTACTATCGGACAGACCCAAAAAACGGATGGCAGCCCGACATCGCACATATTGAAAGTCTTATTACCCCTCGGACGCGAGCGATCGTAGTTATTGACCCAAACAATCCGACTGGAGCCGTATATACACGTGAAAATCGTCTGGCGGTGCTCGAACTAGCGGACCGGCATAACCTCGTACTCCTCTCGGATGAGGGTTACACCGACCTGGCTTATGATGGGCGGGTCCCGACTCTTGGTTCATACAATCCTAGTGCGCCGGTAATTTCTTTTTCGTCTCTGTCGAAGGCTTATTTAGCACCTGGCTGGCGCACCGGTTGGATGGTCTTTGGCGGTGGGACGAGACTTGACAATATCTTGGCGGCCGTTAAGGAAATGGCCGACGGTCGCATATGCAGCGTCGGGCCAATGCAATTAGCCGTGGTGGCCGCGCTTGACGGCGACAAAAGCCACCAAGAAGCGTTTCTTCGTGAACTCCGAATACGGGCCGAAATAACTAGTCGACGCCTAAATGCCATCGAAGGAATTTCATGCGTGCCACCGCAGGCCGCATTCTATGCCATGCCCAAGGTAGAGTTATTACCCGGACAGACTGATAAGGAATACGTTTTAGGTCTTTTGCGAGAAACAGGGTTGCTCTGCGTCTATGGGTCGGGCTTCGGAACGATTCCAACTGATGGCTATTTGCGTATGGTGTTCCTAGCCTCACCAGAAGAGCTGAATCAGTATTACGATGTCATCGAAGGCTTCACGGCTCGTTTTCTCAAACATTAGGCACATTGGATGTTTACAGCATTGATTATTGATTCATTGGGCAAAGCGTTGCGACTGGCAACGCTATTGGCTTGCCTTTTCGCCGTTTTACCGGCTGCTACCGCTGCTCAACCTGGACGAATCTCTATCGAGTTGTCAACCGCAAAAGAGGTTGATGTCGCGCCTGCGGGTTCCACACACCGAGTCGCATTAGACGCAACACTCCAACCTCAGGGAAACGGCCTGCATGTAAACTCAAATGAACCCCTCGAAGATTTCTTAATTCCCACAGTTCTCACTCTGGATCCGCCCGAGGGAATTGCCCTAGAAGCAGTAGCGTGGCCAACGCCGATAATGCTTGAGCAACAAGGATCAGAAAATCCGCTGGCAGTCTTTGAAGAAACGTTCGTAATAGGAGCCGCTTTTACAGTTGCCTCTGATCTCGACGCAGGTAACTACTCCATCCCGGGGAGCCTGAGGTACCAAGCTTGCGACGAACGCATGTGTTATATCCCAACCACGGCTTCGCTAGAATTTCAATTGACGGTTGGACCTACGGGCACAGAACGTAGCAATAGGCTACCTACTCAAGCCGCTCTTTTTGACGCGATGGCTTTCAGCATGGTCGACCCAGGTGACCAGCAACCACTCGCTGCCCCACAAGAAACCGCTGCAATCGTCGGTGATGATGCCAGTTTCACACTTACGCAGTTGGATCGATTTTCCGTTCTGGGGGCTACCGGTGGTTATCTTAACGAGGAACAGTTCCTCGAATTTATTGAACGCTCTGAATCTGGCGAAGCAGAACAAGGCTGGTTCGAAGACCGAGGCCCATTTGCCATTCTTGCTCTGATTCTCATTGGTGGCCTTGCTTTGAACCTTACCCCCTGCGTGCTTCCGATGATCCCAATCAATCTGGCGATCATTGGCGCTGGTGCTCGCGCCGGTTCTCGACGACGAGGGTTTGCCCTCGGAACGACTTACGGCTTAGCCATGGCACTCGTGTACGGTGTCTTAGGATTAGTTGTAATTCTGACCGCTGGAACGTTTGGAACTATTAACTCTTCTCCCTGGTTCAATCTGGGAATCGCGGTGCTTTTCGTCATTCTTGCTCTTGCGATGTTTGATGTTTTCAACATTGACTTCTCACAATTTCAAGAACGATTTGTTAGTGGTTCTTCACAACGAGGTTCGTTTCTTGTCGCTTTCGGCATGGGTAGTGTTGCCGCGTTACTTGCGGGAGCATGCGTGGCGCCAGTTGTTATTCAGGTAATTGTCTTTTCCAGCAGTCTGTATGGAACAGGAACAACTCTCGCGTTGGTTCTTCCTTTTGTACTCGGCATAGGCATGGCTATTCCCTGGCCTATTGCGGGCGCGGGTCTCACATTCATGCCAAAACCGGGCCCATGGATGGTTCGCGTTAAACAAGCGTTTGGTGTATTCATCGTTGGCACAGCTATTTACTATGGTTCCCTCTCTTATGAACTCTTTGCTCAACGTTGGGTGGACCCAACACAGGTCGCAGACAGTGTGCAGGAGCTGATTGAAGACGGATGGTATCCATCCTTAAGTCAAGGGCTCACGGCAGCCGAATCCGAGGACCGATTGATTCTGGTGGATATCTGGGCGACTTGGTGTAAGAACTGCCTCACAATGGATCAAACGACATTGAAAGACCCTAGCGTCCAAGATGCCCTAAACGATTATGTGAAAGTTAAGTTTCAAGCAGAAGATCTTGGCGTTTCTCCTGCTCGTGAAGTCATGGACCGATTTGAAGCGATTGGACTGCCAGCATACGCTATCCTGCGTCTCGGACCTGGCGCTGCCAGCGTTTCCAACGGTTCGAGTGGCAATTGAGACTCCACCCGATCGGCTCATCCTTATATCTGGCCTCATTTACATCCTAACAGAGGGACTCTTACGCCTAGAGACGATGGCCTTACGCGTATACGCAAACTGTCTGTCCCATCGTATACTTCGCCGTCTACGTGAAAGATTAATGGTCGATCAGCGGAAATCTCCATTGTCGAGCCTGAAATAAAACGAATGCCCGGCAAGCGATGGATCGTCCCAGAAAAAAGTCGTCTTGACTGCCAGAAAAGCGAGCTCACGCTTCGCGGCGCCACGGAAATCACATCCAGCGCACCATCATCGAACCTGGCCATAGGGGCAATAATGGCACCCAACCCGTACTCCGGACCGTTGGCGATCGTTACAAGAAAAGCATCCATCGTAAATTCTTGCCCCTCGGAACAGACCGTGTAACTCGAGGCACGATAAGTGAACAGCTCCCGCATCCCCGACAAAAAATATGACCAGACCCCTCGAACTCGCAAATGATTGAACACACCCGCCAAATGAGCATCAAATCCCACACCAGCAACATTCACAAACAGGCGATTGTCGATTTCTCCTGCATCGATAAAACGCGTTGGTCCAGTCAACGCTGTCTTAAGCGCGAGTTCTGGCTGGTTCTCAAGCCGAAGACCTCGTGCAAACCCGTTTCCCGACCCACCCGGCACCACACCTAGCGTTGTCCCAGTGTCAACGGTCGCATTTGCAACCTCATTGATTGTTCCGTCGCCACCCCAAGCAACAACCGTTCGCGCTCCCGAGTCAATCATTTCTGCGGCTATCGCGTAAGCACTTCCACGGCCATCGGTCAGCCTCACTTCGCCATCGAGTCCTTCCACGCCAAGTACTTTCTTGGCGAGCTCTGTTCGCGAATAAGCTGCTCGAGGGTGATGTCGCCCCGCAACAGGATTGATAATGATGCCAACGTCCATGGGTACTGTGTACTCTATCGGTAACAACTCTCAGGTGTTTGTTACATCCTCGAGACACGGGTGCTATAGTAAGGACCAAGTATGTGGCGTGGGTGGATACGCGCAAGTTTGGTCATTGCCATGCTTGGCGTAGCTGTGGCCTCTGGCTATCAGCTTTTTCTCTTCGAAAAGTTAATCGATCAAGAACGAGATGCGGAGCGGTCCTTCTCGGCTCTCGGTTGGGAACTGAACGGACACATCTCCGAGCTACGAACAAATCAGCAAGCCTACGTAGCTGCCGGACAGGTTCGTTTGCACTGGATGCAGAAAGTCACCGACCAACTGGACACGGTCGACATAAGTCTAGCGACCCTTGTCCAACTTGCAACGGCAGCATCAACACTTGGTTCTCTTGAGAATGTACAAGTCGCTATCAATGATCTTGCTCGAATGGACCAACGGGCGCGCGATCATTCTGACCTTGGTCAGGATTTGATGGCGTCTGATCTACTTTTTACAGACGGTCCTGAGCTTGCACTGATAGCAATGACTCACATCGACCGTGCTCTTAAGACAGAGAGAGACGCCCGAGACACAGCAACGACTGCCCACCGGAAGTCCCAGGGAATCGCCCTCGCTGCGGCGATGGGTACTACTGTGCTGGTAACGTTACTGTTGCTACCTGTTTCTGCCCGCCCAATTGCAGAAAACATCGGGCTCACTGATGGCGCAGTGGAACGAACTAACAGTGTCTCAGGGCAGTCGTCGGGAAGCATTGACGAAGAGGATGTTCGTGTCCCTTCTGACGGGCCTTTGACCATCATCGCTACACCGACCCACGAAACAGTAACGACTGCAGACATTTCACCCACTCTTGACCTACAGTTAGCTGCCGACCTTTGCACAGATCTTGGCCAGCTCTCGCACACCTCTCAACTCAACGCAATCCTCGCTCGCGCCGCTCAGATTTTTAACGCCAGCGGGATCATCGTCTGGATCCTAGACGCGAGCAAAAATTCTCTGCGGCCAGCCGTCGGTCATGGCTACAGTGAAACGATGCTCACCCGACTCGGAGCCATCTCGTGTGATGACGACAACGTTACCGCTCTCTCTTTTCGTGACGCGAAGATACATATTGTCCCAGCAGAATCTTCTGCGCTCGGAGCTATCGCGGCACCTATCGTTTCAATGTCTGGTTGTATCGGAGTTTTATCAATGGAACTTAAAAACGGCTGGGAACTAAACGAAGACGTTCAAGCGACTGCAGCCATTCTTACCGCACAGCTGTCCACCCTTGTAGTTCCGGGTGCGGCCACCACCGCGACTTCAGTCGAAGCGGCACAAGCCTAGCGCGGGGGGAAAAGCACCTCGGTCTCACTTTCGTTTGTCATTCCTGACTCTGGGTCTCAAAAACTGTCTTCTTTCTGCCCGGATCCCAAGAACAAAGGGCTTATATACTTACAGGTGTGACTCAGACTGGTCTATCCCTACCGTTCGACAATGCGGACATCGAGCGAATCCTACCTCACCGTTATCCCTTCCTACTCGTGGACAGGATTATCGAGTTTGAGCTTGATAAACGCATTGTTGGCATCAAGAACGTTTCGCTCAATGAGCGCTATCTCGCCCATAGTCAAGCCGAAGGCCCTGTGCTACCACCCACAATTCTTACGGAAGCGGTGGCTCAAGTCGGAGCCATCCTTATTCTGGCAAAGCCTGAAAATCGAGAGAAACTTCCCTTTTTCACTGGGATCGAACGCGTTCGGTATATGCGCCCAGTTCACCCCGGTGATGTGGTGGTCATTGAAGCGACCGTCGTTCGGCTTCGTAGCAGAATGGGCCGGCTCAAGGGTTTCGCGCGGGTAGGAAACGATGTCGTAATTGAGGGGACAATGACATTCGCACTGGGACCGAAAGACCGACGAAGTGGCCAGCCTCGCTCGGCATAATCAATCTTAAACTCAGAAGCCGAACGACACCCAAATACAACGGTTAGTATAGAATTCAGTCGTGGTGAGTAAAAAGAAAAATCGGAACTCACAGCAATTCGAGTCGAAGCCTGTAAGTAATACTGGTGGTCCGCCATGGATTTTGATTGGCGGGGTTCTGGCCGTAATCGGCGTCACGTCCTTCGTCATGCTTTCCCGGTCGCCCAGCGGGAATAGTTCAGAAAACACGGACAGTACACTTGCCGCAAACCAAGGGTCCTCTGCAGAAGAACCCGAAGTACCCGAACGACCTGCTCCTCCACCGACTCCAGTCGATCGAACTCCAGTTCCATCTGCTGATGCGCAGATGCCACCCTTGCCTCCTGTCTCGAACATGGTTCCGCGTGCACCGGAAGTCGTCCGCGATGCATATATTTTTGCTGCCCAGCGCCCTGACATACTCGAGTACGTGCCCTGCTTCTGTGGCTGTGAAACTGCTGGACACACACGAAACGCCGATTGTTTTGTTGCTTCTCGTAACGAAGATGGGGCAGTGCGTGAGTGGGACACTCACGGTATGGCCTGTACTATCTGTGTTGACGTTGCCCGTGACGCAATGCAACTTAGTGCCTCGGGGGCATCTACTGTTGATATTCGAGCTGCCGTCGAAAGCAAATATGCTGCATATCCACGGCAGACACCAACTCCGTCACCACCTGCAAACTAGTTCGCCTACGCCAGGGGAAATGTTCGGGGTTCGACTGATATAATTGGTCGTGTCCAGAAGCGCAGTAACCCGCGCGCTTTCCTCCCACGATTTTGAAATCCGCGCCGCACTCTTCAAGCTTTTTCAGTCAGTTCAAGAGGGCGTCTTCGTCGGAACCCTCGCGCCCAAAGGCATTCTGAAGACTCTCGTAGCGAACCCATATCTCAAACTAATGTTCGGATACGAACCGAACATTCCTGATTCAACGATTCAACCTTTCGATGAAATCCATTTCGTTGATGCAAAGGCACGTCGAGCCTTCATCGACCAATTAATGCGCGATGGCTCCGTTATCGATTACCTCCTTCGACTGCGACGCACAGATAACACCCTTATCTGGGTAGAAGTAACAGCACAGCTAGACAGCGCTGAAGACGAAAACAATCAATGCGTTAATGCTTTGATACGAGACGTTAGTGAACGACGGAAGCTTGAGGATCAAGGACGCAATGTTCACCACCAGTTACTGCAAGCCGAAAAGCTAGCCGCACTCGGGCAGACGATCTCAGGTGTCGCCCACGAATTGAACAATCCTTTGGCAACGATACTGACGTGGGCAGAACGTCTCGCAGGCCGTGCTATCGACCCAGTGACAAAACGGGGTCTAACCACGATCTTAAGTGAATCCGAAAGGGCCGCAAAAATTGTACGTAATTTGTTGACATTTTCTCGGAAACGCAACACTACTCGTTCACTGGTACACGTAAACCAGATCGTGAAAGAAACCCTATCTCTTCGAGCGTATGACCAACGGGTCTCGAATATCTCGACGATCGAAGGGTTAGCTACGGGCCTACCTCAAGTATTTGCCGATCCTCACCACCTCAAACAAGTACTCCTTAACCTGATCGTCAATGCAGAACAGGCCATGCTTTCAACTAATGGCCGAGGAACTCTTGTCGTCCGTTCATGGCATGACGCCGAGAAGGATCTTGTTGTCATTGAGGTGAACGACGATGGACCAGGTGTTCCTGACGATGTCCAATCCAAAATCTTTAATCCGTTCTTTACAACTAAATCAGTCGAAAAAGGCACTGGGCTCGGACTCACCGTGGCACATGCACTTATCCAGGACCATGGCGGTCAGATTCGCGTTGCGTCACAGCCAGGCAACGGCACCTCGTTTTACATCGACCTGCCGACCGGCACAGGCCTCCGGAAGCCGATCAAATCTACTGACCACGAAGAGCCGCCTCTAACGGTCGGCGCCGGTGCCCAAGTACTCGTGATCGATGATGAAGCTGCGCTCGCAGAGGTTGTTGCGGCCGCACTAACCGACGTCGGTTTCCGTGTCGATAGAGCATCAAACGGTGAGGAGGCACTCGAACGGGTCAGTCAGCAACCCTATGACCTGATTATTTGTGACTTGAAAATGCCGCGCGTCGACGGTCCAACTTTTTATCGCAAAGTCACGGAAACAATGCCATCTTTAGCGACCCGTTTCGTATTTGTCACAGGCGATGTTGCCGGAACAGATGCCGAACCGTTTCTCGCGAAAACTGGCTGTCGCTGGCTAGCCAAACCGTTTCGGCTGAAGGATTTACTACGTTTAGTCCGTGAAGTTGTTGGCTGAATATTATTACTGTGCCGCAAAAATTCGACTCCGGGGATCTTTCGCAAATAACTCTCCAGTTTCTCGTATTGCTCTTGTTGGCCGGCAAGGTTTCTCCGCATAGGAAACTACAACCCCACCACGCACGCTTTTTCCCTGAGTATGGTCACCACTCTCAACTTTGGCGCTCTTCATCAACGGTGCCTTCGCCATGTTCATGCTTGAAAGACCGCGCAGGGCAGAACGCAGGTTCTCTGGAACCAAATCATCACCCAAAAACGTTCGTAACCTTTGAATCGCTCTCGCATGTAGCTGTGAGACACGCGACTCATTCACTCCGATCTCGGCACCGATCTCTTTCATTGTAACTTCGCCATAATAATAGAGGCCCACAACTTTTCGCTCCCGCCATGGCAATTCGGCAATCGCCGCCCTAACGCGATTCTTTATCTCACGCTCTTCACAAGCTTTGTCGGGGGCAATCGGTTCTGACGGAACCAACACCGGAGGAAGATTTGAACCATCGACTGTTTCTGTTGCAAGTGGAGATGTTGATTCGATGGTCTTGATTCGGACGATTGTTCGACCAAGTCGAGCTTCATCAAGACCCATATGTTGGGCAAGATCAGCCAGTGATGGATCATAGCCTCGTTCGTGACGGAGTTTTTGTCTCGCCGCCTCAAGCTCACGTCGAACCCGCCGGACACCACGTGGCCATGCATCTTTCCGCAATGCATCTATCATCGCTCCTCTTACGCGACGTTCTGCAAAGGTCTCAAACTTGATTCCACGCTTTTCATCAAATCTATTGGTTGCATCAATCAAGCCAATCATTCCATCCTGAACGAGGTCACCAAAATCTATAGAATGCGGCATCGAGGCTGCCAGTCGACGGGCTAAAGCCTCAACAAAAGGAAGCCCGGCAGCAACACGTTCTTGTTGTGCGTCTGTTCTTAGTTGTTTTTCCATAGCATCTTTTTATTAAGCAATCTTGGTGCCAAAAAAGACGTTTGGAAGGAAGTCCGGCCAAAAGCGGCTATGCTGCCGTGATAGCCTAGCTTTAGGTCAGTTTAAGGGCGACATGACGCAAAAAAACGCGTCCTTCTGATAGATTTTCTTGACCCACAACAGTCAATAAATTGACAAACACAGCGTTTTCTGTCAATTTATTGACGTTTTGCAATGGCAATCTTCAGAGCCGTTGTTGATATCAATGCGAGGAAAGCTATTTGTCCAAGCGTCCCGCGCAGTCACGAATATTATCCGCTAGCGCGATGGCCTCAATGGCACCAGACACAATATGACTGGCGCGGACGGTACCGTCTTTGCTTTCCAATCTAGATTCAAGCAGCTCCGCATTCGCGAGGATAATGCCGAGCTGATTGTTCAGCTGATGAAGCAAAGTCCGAAGATCGGGAAAGTCCTGTTCCACAGAAAACCTCACCTTCCCTGCGCTTGGTGCTGGAAAAGGAATATCGCTCGACATACCCGGTGGATCCTAAGCGTCTTGAGACACGGACAACTCTCTCCATGCCTGCTGACCAGTGTCGGTATCGGGTTCACGCCAGAGCGTGTCGACAAAAATACGCACCGAACCACCTGCTGTCCGGACGTATTCAACCTTTCCACTAGAAATCCAGTTGTAGATCGTCCGACGGCTCACACCAACCAACTCGCACGCTTTCATGATAGAAATTGTTTTTCTGTCAACAATCATCGTTTCACTCGTCATCTGCAAACGGAAAATGCCAAATCAACCTGGGCAAAGTCGCAAACACGACTTCTGCCCGTCCACGAAATACATATCGGCACGCAGTGAGTTGACCTGTAGACCTTATTAATTCTGGGTAAAACAACATCTAAATTTCTTGGAACCAAATGACCAGGCCGAAAGCTTTTAAATGACTGAAAAGAAAGGTCACCTTCTTATTGTCGAAGACGAAGCCTCACTGCGAGAGATTACGGCTGAACGCCTGAGCGAACACGGTTATCTGGTCACGCAGGCTGACACCGGAGAAACTGCGTGTAGCTTGTTGGCTGATTTTGCGTTCGATATTGTCATAACCGACCTCCGCCTACCAGGGATGGACGGCATGGCTGTCATTGAAAAAGCACGCGAACTTTACTCTGAAATAATCACTGTTGTTGTAACTGGCTATGGCACGGTTCCGGATGCTGTAACCGCGATTAAACGCGGTGCTAGTGATTTTGTGACCAAACCATTTCAGTTTGATCACCTGCTCCACATCCTAGCCTCAACACTTGAGCAGAGGCGTCTCAAATCAGAAAATGCGTACCTCCGCTCACAACTCCAACAAGGCTACGGCTTTCAAGACAT
>DTWD01000274.1 GCA_012963185.1 Acidobacteriota bacterium | reverse complement strand
CGAGCAGGGTTTCCGGAAGGCACCTTTCAAACATTGCTCATCGGCTCAGACCAAGTCCAACAAGTCCTTACTGATTCGCGTGTTCGAGCAGCGACACTGACAGGTTCAGACGCAGCTGGTCGCGCTGTAGCCTCAGTTGCCGGGCACGCATTGAAACCGACTGTTCTTGAACTAGGAGGAGCAGACCCCTTCATCGTGATGCCCTCCGCCGATCTGTCTCATGCTGTGGAGGCCGCTGTCGTCGGTAGAACTATCAACAACGGACAATCATGTATCGCAGCTAAACGCTTCATTGTGCACAGCGATGTCTATGACGAATTCACTGATCGATTCGTCTCGGCATTTGAAAATCTCAAGGTGGGCGACCCTACGTCAGACGCCACTGACATTGGCCCACTCGCCATGGCGCAAATTCGGGATGACATCGACGAACAAGTCATACATTCAACCGCATTGGGTGCAAAAATACTGACTGGGGCTGAGCCCATGAGCGGTCAAGGTTATTTCTATCGTCCTGGCATACTCGCCCAAATACCGGAAAGTGCACCCGCGTATGCCGAAGAGGTATTCGGCCCTGTTGCCATGTTATTTCGTGTCTCAAACCTTGACGAAGCCATCAAAGTCAGCAACGCCACTCGATTCGGGTTAGGCTCTGCCATCTTCACCCGTGACCAGCAGGATATCGACCGTGCAACCGACGAACTTGACGCCGGTGCCACATTCGTCAATCAGATCGTCGTGTCCGACCCGAGTCGACCATTCGGTGGCGTTAAAGCGTCAGGGTATGGACGTGAACTCTATCGTGACGGGCTGATGGCATTCGTCAATCGAAAAACGGTATCGGTTAGATAAGCCAAGTAATAGGTCCGAACACGACATGCTCTCACACCAGACAACAGCCTCATGACTCATCGCTAAAACTTATGTACCGCTTTTGGACTGTCACGTTACTCCGATTCGTCGCGTTATTTTTTGTCTTCGCAGTCACCATTGCCATCTACTGCTATCCCGGCGGGAACATTCATAACCCCGCGCAGCCAGGCTACTCCCTTACTCATAACTTCTTGAGTGACTTGGGTGGTTACCGCTCACACTCAGGTGTCGTGAACTTTTATTCTGCGTTTTTCTTCAACCAGGCCATGTTTATGTTCGTCGGTGTTGGTATCGGCTTCGTATTTGTTCCGAGATTATTCAACGACGACCCTCTGAACTACGGGCTATCAATCATCGGATCGATATTGTTTTTGATCGGCACAATTTTTTTTGCTGGAGTGGGACTCACCCCGCACGATCTGTATCGCCCAATACATGTATTTCTCGCCGTTAACGCGTTTAGATTTTTAATGCCCGGCTCACTGGCTTACCTCATTGTCTTGTTGCGGAGCCCAGTCGACAATAAATACGCGCTCGTAACGATGTTCTATGTGATCGCCACAACTTGTTACGTCATCTACCAACTAGTCAGCGCCAGCCCACTTAGCAGCCACGAACAAATGGTTGAAGCGGCAACTATCCAAAAGGCGATCGCATTCGTCAGTGTCGCAACGATCTTTTCTCTAAGTTTTGCATTTGCTTCGCAGATCACTCGTTTAAGATTGAATTAAGATCAAAGCAAAGAGTAAAGGGCGAAGCTAACCAAGCGATCCAAACAACATCACAAGAAACGACACACAAAACTGTCAGCACCTACACCGAACTTTTATTTAAGGTACATTCGCCCTTGACCTAAAATGGACGGTCTGTGACATTCGATCTGAAACGCACGCCATGGTCAGCCTCCCAAGTGCCTAGAAACACAGGTATACGCATTCTCGGCACGGTTTGCCCATTTAGCGTGTCAAGAGATACGTCATCTTGATGGCAAGTTGGCGGTTCTGTATCCACGGAACATACCCATTGTGGCGAAGCGCCGGATCGAGCCCCAAGAAATCATCGGTCCTAAGCTCGTCATAAGCGATATAGATATCGCTTCCAGGCTTATAGATCCAATTAAACCGCATACTTGTGCTAATCGAATCTGTCGTGGAGTTGTACTGAATCAAGGAACGAAGTGTAATCTCTGGTGACAGTGCCAAATTAAATGTCGTCGAAGCAAGATCGGCAATAAACGCGCCCCCGGGGAGTGTTACATTACTCCGTCGAAAGCTCGCCTGTGCGGCAAT
>DTWD01000273.1 GCA_012963185.1 Acidobacteriota bacterium | reverse complement strand
AGATTGAAATTCTCGAACCATTAACGGGTAAGGATGTGGTCCCAGAACAGAACCAAGCAGGTAATACGTATCAGATACATTCGTGACCCAGTCGCGCATGGCCTCGTTGATCGCGTCCTTCAGCGTACAACTGCCGGCCTCAACACCAGTCACCGTCGCACCCAACAAACTCATACGGTACACATTGAGCGCCTGCCGGGACATATCCTCCGTCCCCATATACACTTCGCATTCAAGCCCCAACAGCGCACACGCCGTCGCCGTCGCAACGCCGTGTTGACCAGCTCCGGTTTCAGCAACTATTCGGCGTTTACCCATACGAGCTGCCAAAAGCGCCTGCCCCAGCGCGTTATTGATCTTATGCGCGCCGGTATGTGCCAGGTCCTCCCGTTTAAAGAACAGTCTTGCCACCTCGGTCTCTGTAACCGAACTTTGCGAGGCTATCGTTTCCCGCAGGCGCACTGCTTCATAGACCGGAGTCGGTCGCCCGACATAACGAACTAAGAGAGCTTCCAGTTGCAAGCCAAACGCACGATCTACCCGAGCGTCCCGATAGGCCTTTTCCAATTCTTCAATGGGTGCAACCAGGGTCTCCGGCACGAACCTACCACCGTACTCACCGAAATACCCACGCTCGTCAGGATCTCGACGTCCGAATACCGGAAGTGTCATACCTGTTTCACCTCAGAAAAAAGTGACGCCAACTTTCCAACCTCTTTTATTCCAGGCGACGCTTCGACCCCCGACGACACATCGATTCCGTAAGGTCGTACACCCCGGATCGCGGCGGCAATATTGTCTGGTCGCAAGCCTCCGGCAAGAAAGATTTGTCGCTTCGCCGCAATAGTAGCCGCAACATCCCAATCAACGGTCTGCCCGGTCCCACCACGTTGCACACGGTCATGCACATCAAGCAATACCATGACGTCCTGCGGCACACGATCAACCTTCGCTATCGTCTTCTCGCCCTTTACCCCGATTGCCCGGATGACGCTATACGACAGCTGCGTATACATGTCATCCGGTTCATCGCCATGAAGTTGGACGCTGGTCAAACCTACCTCATCCGCAATCTCATGAATCTCTTCTACTGAGCTATCGACGAAAACGCCTACCGTCACCACGTCCGGCACCAGTCGGGCAATTGAAGCCGCGACTGCAGGCGTGACGTACCGCCCGCTCTGCGGCCAAAAAACAAATCCTATCGCGGTGGCCCCCAGCGAGACGGCCGCCATCGCATCCGCCGCTCGCGTGATACCACAAACTTTAACCTGCACCATAACCTGATACCGTCATCTGCTGATGAGTATCACGTAGAAGATTAGCTAACGCTTCACCAGGCACCGGTGTACTCATAAACGCGCCACCAATCAAGAATGCGTGATAGCCAGCTCGCCGTAATGCGATTAAGTCAGACGCACTAGTCAACCCGCTCTCCGCAACAGCCGTGACATCCTGAGGTATTTCCCGCATCAGTACTTCGGACGCTTCGAGATCAACGGCTGAGGTCCGAAGGTCACGATTGTTAACTCCAACAATATCTGCGCCCGCCTCAAGAGATCGAGACAAATCTTCAGTGTCGTGGACTTCAGTCAATACAGCCAAGCCGTAGCCTTTTGCCTGCCGCATCAAGTGACGTAATTCCGATGCATCAAGAATAGCGGCTATCAACAACACCGCGTCCGCACCCGCCACGCATGCTTCCAGTAATTGGTAGTCCGTCACAATGAAGTCTTTTCGCAAAACTGGGAGGTCAACCGCATTCCGAACAGCCTCTAAGTGCTCGAGCTCACCATCGAAAAATGCTGGCTCGGTCAGAACGGAAATCGCAGCTGCACCTGCGTTCGCGTAGCCGGTCGCTATATCTGACGGATTGTACGTTTCACTCAGCACTCCTTTAGAGGGCGACCGGCGCTTGCACTCCGCGATCACGTTATATCGGTCCTCTTTTCGAAGCTCCGTTATAAATCGCCTGCCATCCGCAATTTTCTGTCCGCGCGCCTTTTCCAATTCACGCAGTGGCTTCGCCACCGCACGATCCTGTACCGCCGTTTTAGTCGCTGCCACAATCGCTGCCAAAAGATCTGGTCGCGGTTT
>DTWD01000272.1 GCA_012963185.1 Acidobacteriota bacterium | reverse complement strand
TCACCCTTCTCAATCCCGTTTCTTTACAATAATACTAACCTATAGATTCCACAAACCAGTATCCCAAGAGCCCCTGTCAAACCACATCGAGTCCATGCCAGAGACTGACCGCTTTCGAACCCATCGACGCCTGCTGTCCTGTCTGCCAGGGCTGAAATCTTGACGACCTGGGCAAAGTGTTTGAAACGACCAAAGACGTGGGGTCCGGGGGCATTTTCTCGGCCCGCTACCAGAATCCCGAAATCGATGCCGACATTGACCAAGCCCTGCGGGCCTTCGTCACGAAACGCGAATCCAAAATCCCAACCGATATCCGCTAATCCAACGTCACGGCTACCGGAGGAAATCTATGCCAAGTGACCACGTATTTTTTGGATGTATGCCGGCCCTCATGACGCCCTGCCAATCGGATGGGTCACCGAATATTGATGCGCTCGTCGATAAAGGCCGGTCGCTCATCGCAGCCGGCATGAAGTGTGTGATTTACTGCGGATCCATGGGTGACTGGCCCTTGCTGCTCGATGAGCAACGACAACAAGGGGTCGCGGCGCTCATAGACGCGGGCGTTCCAGTGATTGTCGGCACCGGTGCACAAAGTACGGCCCGGGCCGTGTCACATGCCCGCCATGCCAAAGAGACTGGGGCCAAGGGACTCATGATTATTCCACGCGTTCTCTCGCGTGGTACTTCGCCGTCGGCGCAACGATCCCACTTTGCAGCGGTTCTCGAGGCAGCAGTCGATCTCCCTTCCGTGATTTACAACAGCCGTTATTACGGATTCGAAACCAAAGCCGATCTTTTCTTCGATCTTCGAAGAGAGTTCCCACATATTGTTGGATTCAAGGAATTCGGTGGGGCCGCAGCACTGAGTTATGCAGCCGAACACATCACCCATAAATCGGATGATCTCGCGCTCGTCGTTGGGGTGGACACCCAGGTCTATCACGGCATCATCCGTTGTGGAGCCATTGGCGTGATCACGGGCATCGGCAACGTGCTCCCCAGTGCGGTTCTGCATCTTTTCAAACTGTGCAACCAGGCGCTCGGGGGCGATGTGGCTGCCAGGCGATACGCCTGGGAACTCGACCTTGCGTTAACCGTTCTGTCCTCTTTCGATGAAGGTCCGGATCTTGTTCTGTATTACAAGCATCTGCTGATGGTTCTTGGGGGGAAAGAATATGAGCATCACTTCAACTCGACAGACGCACTCAGTGACAGTCAGAAGACGTACGCCAATGAACAGTTGAAGATCTTTCTTGGCTGGTGGGATGCGTGGCCTGGGAAAGATCATTGATTATCTGCCGAATCACACTAAAATGTTTTACGCGTTTTTACAGAACGTGAAATGAGGTCGAACCGAACCCACACGACTCAATTCGAAGACGTGACCAGTCCACATAAAGTTAGCTGGCTGTGGCATCCGCCGCTGCCCCTCACGACGGTGCCGGTGCTGGTCTGGCCCCCGCGACCAGCGGCAGCATTGAAGTACCTGCTGTCGTTTGCCTTTCTGGGGTCCATTGTCCTCCCTTTCGGCGCACTGGCAGTCATCATCTGGATGTATCTCCAGCCCGCACTCGAGCGGTGCGTTCAGTTCCAGGCCGACTGGATACTGCAGATGTACCGGACGATATCTACGGTTGGTCGGTACAGCGTAGCCGTCAATTAGGTGAAGATTTACTTATTGGTGTGAATGCAGTTGTTAAAAAG
>DTWD01000271.1 GCA_012963185.1 Acidobacteriota bacterium | reverse complement strand
CGGTGGCCGACAAATACCATGCTCGGTAATGATGGCAGACACAAACTGGTGGGGAGTGATATCAAAGGCCGGATTCCACACACCGGCATCTTCTGGGACCACACGCTTAGACCCGACGTGTGTCACTTCTCGCCGGTCGCGTTCCTCAATCGGAATTCCACTCCCATCAGCCGTCGCGAGATCGACGGTTGATGTCGGCGCAGCAACGTAAAACGGCACATCATGCTCCCGCGCAAGAACCGCGACCGTGTAAGTCCCTATCTTGTTTGCCACATCGCCATTCGCTGCAATCCTGTCAGCACCCACGACAACCAAATCAACCGAACCACGACGCATAAGTGAACCAGACATGCCGTCAGTGATTATCGTCGTCTCAATGCCGTCCCGAAGAAGCTCCCATGCGGTGAGTCGTGCACCCTGGAGAAATGGCCTAGTTTCGTCAGCATAAACAGTAATGCGCTTGCCACATTCAACCGCCGCTCGGATTACACCAAGCGCTGTCCCGTAGCCGCCTGTTGCAAGTGCACCTGCATTGCAGTGCGTCAATACACGACCGTCATCCGGAAGTATTGTCGCACCATGCTCACCCATCGCTCGACAACTTGCGACATCTTCGTCATGAACACTACGTGCTTCCGCAAGCAAAACCTCGCGGATCTCAGCCGGTGACCGCCCTGCCCGAGCTGATTCGGAAAACACTCGTTTCATGCGATCAATCGCCCAGAACAAGTTGACAGCTGTTGGTCTCGTCTCGGCCATCATGTCGCACAACTTATAAAACTCCGCAGCCAGAGCCGCAGTTCCTTTGGCCTTACTCTTAGAGACGCCCAATGCCAAACCCATGGCTGCCGCGACACCGATCGCCGGCGCACCTCTGATAACCATTTTCTCTATAGCTCGAGCCACCGCACGGGCTGTTCGAAGTTCGACGTAGATTTCCTGCGTAGGTAATTTTCTCTGGTCGACCATGACGACATGGCCGTCTTTCCAGTCAATGGTCGGTAGCATAAGTTGAATGATACAAGGCCATCACAGCAGAAGAGCCGCGATCGATGCATTAATGAGGGTTGCAATGAATCCACCGAGCAGTGCCTTCGAACTTAGGCGAGCCAAATCCGCTCGGCGCCCAGGCGCCATTCCACCAATCCCCCCCAGCAACACGCCAATCGACCCAAAGTTGGCAAACCCAGTCAGCGCATACGTGGCCAAGACATGTCCCCGCTCACTAATAACGCCTGAATATTCACCATTCAACTTTACGTACGACACCATCTCGTTAGTCACAAGCTTAGTGCCAAGCAAATCTGCAATAAACGGTACGTCTGCGCCTGGAACGCCTATCAGTGCAGCCACTGGTGCAAAGAAGATGGCCATGACAGCTGACAGCGATAGGTCGGGGCGAATTAGCGCCAACAGATAGTCAATCATGGCTATAAATGCCAAAAACGCAATCAACATCGCTGCCACGTTAAGTGCCAACTGCATACCGTTTGACGCGCCGCTGGCTGCAGCATCAACAACATTGGCGTGCTCACTATCGACCTCTACATTCGCGTCACCTAGCGTGACTGGAATGTCCGTCTCCGGCACTAAGATCTTTGCGAGGTACAGTCCGCAGGGAGCGGCCATCACACTAGTTGTCAACATAGCGACTGGGTCAGCCCCCAGCCCAACATAAACAGCAAACATACTCCCGGCAATCGTGGACAATCCACCCGTCATAAGCGCGAGTAGTTCGGACTGTGTCATCCTCGGAATATAGGGCCGGACGATTATCGGTGCCTCCGTCTGCCCCATAAAAACATTAGCAACAGCTGAAAGTGTTTCAGCACCGCTGGTTCCCAAAAGAGGCATCATCAACTTCGCCAGTACACGTACAACCCTCTGGATGACCCCAAGGTGATAGAGCACGGTAAACACGGACGATACAAAAACAATGATCGGTAACGCCGCAAATGCCAACACAAAACCATTTGGGAATACGGACGCCATCGCTTGCGGATCAGCAATTTCTCCAAATACAAAAACAGCACCCACACTCGTAAATTCAAGGAACCGTGTCACACCCGCAGCTAGCCACGTAAACACGATGTATCCAGGACGCACGCCACCGACTGATAGCTTCAGAATTACGGCCGCCAAAACCACCTGCAGAACCACGCCACGCGCAACAAACGACCACCGTATACCACTCGGATTTACCGAACACGCAACTGCTGTCAAAATGAATGCAACTATCCCCATTAATGCACGCACTTGCCCATGTATAGAGGAGTAAAAAGCAAACGCTATGATCGCAAGGACAACCGCAAGGCATGCGGCACTACCCCGGATCCGATGGTTTGACCGTGAATTCTCCATCGTACCGGTTGATTCTATTGCTCAAACCGTACCCGAGCGTAAAGCCGTCTCCGTTTCTCATTTGATCGAGCGACAGATTTGACGCTAGCCTGAAAACATCATGCCTGACTTCTCTCCTGCTTTTTCTGTATCCACACTGGCTTTTAGCTGCGGTGTCATTTGGCTCTCAAGTCAGGCCGCGAATATGGAAACAACAAATCCAGACCGTCTAGTTGCAGAGCTTCGCCTCGCTCAATATGCAGCGTTATTACTGGTTCTGACAGCTGGCGTGTATATCGGCCTCTCACTTACCCAAGAACAACAGCCTCGAATTGAACTCGATATTGCGCTCTCAACAGGATTCATCCTAGTAGCCGCGATCGCTACTACTTGGGTGCCGAAACGAGCCCTGACCGCACTGGCTGTCGCGTGGACCGCTCATGCGATCCTCGACCTGGTACATATCGCTGAGCTACTCTCGACCATTCGTCCATCGTGGTATCCGGCAACCTGTGCGATACAAAATATTGTCCTTGCCGGATTCTGTTACTTGCCGATCTGGCGACGCTAAATTGAACTTCTTGCCCATCGAGAACTTGTTGGAAAGGAGAACCCGTGACAGAACAAACTATTGAATCTACCTTCCTTCAGAACGCTCGCTCCCGTCTCTGCGTACACCTCACAAGACAGGTACAGGAATGTCTTAATGGTCTACAACTCGATCAGATCTGGTGGAGGCCAAATGAAGCTTCCAACGCAATCGGAAACCTTGTTTTGCACTGTGTAGGCTCGACACGTTTTTATATCGGACACGTGATCGGTAACAGTGATTTCGTCCGGAACCGAGACACCGAGTTCTCTGAACGACGCTCACTTCCAGTCGCAGAGCTGCTCGCGCACCTCAACATTGCGATTGAGGAGGCAGATGACGTCCTCTCACACCTTGACCCAGCAACGCTACTCACCCCAGCAGAGCGTGCGCTCAAACCGGCAATTGTTATGGATATCATCAGCCTTCAGGTAGCTCACTATGCCCTTCACGTCGGACAGATTACGTACGCGACAAAACTGCTTAACGCAAACGCCATTGACGAGATCTGGCGAAAGACGCAACCTTGACCGTTTATTGTGTTTTATGAGACAGGTCGAAGCTGACAATAGAGCGCGGAATCAAATTGCCCAATCACTCCAAGCACTTCACCAAGCGCGTACTGACAATCGTTCGTCAGATTCCAATTGGACATGTTGCGACCTACGGGGACGTCGCATCAATGGCCGGCCGCCCTCACGCGTGGCGTGCCGTCGGTAACATTATGCGAACCTGTTCCGAGCCGGGAATCCCCTGTCACCGTGTTGTTGCTGCAAATGGCCGCCTTGGTGGGTATAACCTCTTAGCAATGAAGTTTCAACTACTTCACTATGAAGGGATCACATTTCGAGGTAATCGCATCAAAGATTTCGACAAAGTGCGTTGGCGTCGCTAGAAATCAAGACTTCCTTCACACTGCCATCACATCAAATTGCTCGTGATGCAACTGTCCGTCTGACTTGATCGTGACTTCACTTCCAATTGCCTGACGCAATTCTTGCAGGACAGCCCTCTCTTCTTGATTCAGAACTCTGGCAATGTCCGGATTAACGCGTAACTGAATAACATGTCCATTTAGTTCGCCGCTGAGTTTCCGAATTTCTGACAAGATCTCATAGCAAATCGTCGAAGATGACTTAATCACCGAACTACCAGAGCAGTACGGGCAAGGCTCGGTGAGTTGTCGCCCAAGACTTTTCTTCACTCGCTTCCGCGTAATAATAATGAGTCCAAAGTCAGATACCTGGACGGTCTTTGACGGCGAACGATCACGCCTGAGTTCTTGCTCAAAAGCGTGTGCCACCTTTTGTCTATTTTGTCGTTCTTCCATATCGATAAAATCAAGAACGATGATGCCCCCGAGATCCCGGAGACGGATCTGGCGCACAATTTCTTTCGCTGCCTCTAAATTTGTTTTAACAATAGTGTCTTCAAGACGACCGGTCCGTTTGCCAACATAACGACCAGTATTTACGTCAATCGCTACCAACGCCTCAGTAGGATTGATAACCAGATACCCACCAGACTTCAGCCATACTTTGCTCCGAAGGGCTTTATCGATCTCCGACTGCACGCCGTACTCTTCAAAGATCGGAAACGGCTTCGTATAGTGCTGAATACGAGACACCATGTTTGGCATGATGCGTTCAATGAGGCGCACGACACGGTCATACTCTTTCTTGTCATCAATTCGTATAGCCGAAAAATCATCCGTCAGAAAGTCTCTTAAGAGCTTTGCAACTAGGCTCTCTTCATGATGGAGTAAGGCGGGTGCCTGAAGCGACTCCATCTTTGACTGAGTCTCAGTCCAAAATTGATGAAAATAGGTAAGGTCTCCATTGATGTCATCTTTCGAACGCCTCGATGCAGCGGTCCGTATGATTATG
>DTWD01000270.1 GCA_012963185.1 Acidobacteriota bacterium | reverse complement strand
TCGCGAGTTCGAGTCTCGTCGGCCCCGCCATTTTCGTTTAAATGGGCAGCGATTCGCTGCCCATTTCCTCTTTAATTCGGACGATGTCTAGTGTAGGGATTGTGTGATGTCGGGATTAAAACCAGCGATTTTCCTTGATCGTGACGGCACGTTAAATGTTGACGCCGGTTACTTAGATCGTAAAGAGCGATTAACGTTATTTCCGTGGAGTCTTGAGTCTGTCCGATTATTGCGGCGTGCAGGTTATGCCGTGGTTGTTGTGACTAATCAGGGTGGCGTTGCCCGCGGGATGATAGAAGAGTCTTTTGTCGAAGAGGTACATGGGATTCTCCAATCGCGACTTGCTGATATCGGCGAAGAACTTGACGGGCACTACTACTGCCCGCATGAACCCGCTGCATCGATCGAAGCGTTTCGTGTTGATTGTGACTGTCGTAAGCCGAAGACAGGCATGGTCACCCGTGCTGTTCGGGACCTTGGGTTGGATATCAAAAGGTCCGTGGTTATTGGTGATAAGTGGAGCGATGTTCGCCTTGCAAAGCAAACCGGTGCGCGTAGCGTCCTTGTGCGGACCGGTTATGGACGCAGTCAAGAGAAAATCCGTCAAGAGGGACTATCAGCTGACGTCGTTGTCGATACGCTGATGGATGCTGTGAGTTGGATTTTGCGCCATCCTGTTACTGCAATTCAGTAGAATTTTCCTACTGTGGTACGATGCCGTAAAGCATGGCTTTTCGACAGATTATTGGTCACCGGACAGCACTTGAACTCGCAGCGCGAGCTCTTGTTCGTGGCTCACTCCCACCCAGTCTTTTGTTCGCCGGTCCAGAAGGTGTTGGAAAGGGGCTTGTTGCTCAGGGCATTGCCCAAGCAATGAATTGTTTGAACCCGCGTATGGGCTCTGGATCTGACACCATTGCAATAGACGGCTGTGGCATTTGTAGTGTGTGTAGCCGTATCGACCGAGGTGTATTTCCAGATTTCATCGTGGTTAAACCGACTGAGACTGGGTCAAAAAATATTGAGAGTAAAACTGGCTCAATAAAAATTGATCAGTTGCGTCCTGTTTTTGATCAGGCAGCGTATCGTCCGTTTGAGGCAAGGCGTCGTGTTGTTGTTATTGATCAAGCTGAAATGATGGCAGCTCCGGCGCAGAGTGCTTTCCTGAAGAATCTTGAGGAACCGCCGACCTCAACGCAATTTATTCTTGTCACGTCTCGCCCGGACATGTTGCTTGTGACAGTTCGGTCCCGATGTCCACAATTACGCTTCGGGTTTTTGACGGTCGACGAGATTGTTGATGTGCTCTGCAGAAATGAGGGGCTTGAAGAAAAGGTGTCTCGTGCTGCAGCGGCAACGTCTGGAGGGAGTGTCGGTCGAGCCTTAAAAATAGCGACAGGTGAATTCTCGACGTCGCGTGATGCTGCTCTCGAATTTCTCGATGTAATTTCTTCGGCGCGTGATGTCCGAGCAAAAATATCTGGTGCAAAAGCATTTGTGGTGGCGAAGGGCAAGCGTCGGACACCTGCCGCCGATCGCGAAGAGCTTCGGCTTAGGTTGGAGTCAATGAGTGCGTTGCTTCGTGATATAGAAGCTGTTACGGCGGGCGCCAGTATCCCTTTGGTAAACGCTGATGTTTCAGGAAAGATTAGAAAGATAGCGAAAGAATTTAGCGGAGTGCGAAGCCGTCTTGGTTTTTCGATTGTTCATCAAGCGATCGATGCTGTGGATCGTAACGGGAGTCCCAAGGTTGTTGCTGATTGGGTGGCTTCTAGGCTTTGATTTGTTATGCGTTCACCGACGTCACCGTCGTTTTCGGCAAGTGTCGCAATAACTGTGGAACTGGTTGTAAACCTGCTAATTTTGACAACTGCAAACAAGCCTGAAGGCGAGTATTAACTTAGCCTAAGATGCCATTTCGACCAAGGATTGGAATTACGCGCGGAGACCCGGCTGGTATTGGGCCAGAGATTGTGCGTAAGGCCGCTAGCTGTCAGGGGATTCTCGAAGTTTGCGAGCCCGTTTTGTATGGTTCGATGGAGATAGCGGACGAATTCGTTGGTCGTGCGTCCGCTGAAGCAGGTATGGCATCCCACGCGGCGGTAGAGCGAGCTGTACGCGATGCGCTTGACGGGGTTATCGATGGAATCGCGACAGCCCCGATCTCGAAGTCGGCATGGGCACTCGCTGGACTACCTTGGCGGGGACATACGGAATGTTTAGCGGCATTAACAGGCGCTGCTGAAGTAAGGATGCTTTTTTATTCCACGCGACTCATAGTTGCTCTGTCCACAGTTCATGTGTCACTTGCTAATGTGTCGAAAATATTGACCAAAGAATGTCTAAAAGTGACTATCGAATTGACTCATAAGGAGCTCCCACATTTTGGTATCGAGCAACCGAGACTTGTTGTGTCTGGTTTAAACCCGCATGCTGGTGAAGATGGGCTGATGGGTGACGAAGAACAACGGGTAATCACCCCGGTCGTACTAGACTGCCGGCGTCTAGGAATTGACGTATCGGGGCCCATATCAGGTGACACGGTGTTCCTGCGTGCGGCCGAAGGAGAATTTGACGCTGTCATTGCCTGTTATCACGATCAAGGGCTAATACCTGTCAAACTTTTAGCGTTTGGTAAGGCGGTCAATGTTACTCTGGGTCTGCCAATCATTCGAACATCAGTTGATCATGGCACGGCATTTGATATTGTGGGTGAAGACCGAGCCGACCCGTCAAGTATGATTGCCGCAGTGCAATTAGCCGCACAACTGGCCACGGCGCGAGGTGCGGCGTTACAAGTCGACTAACAACCGAGGACGATGCCGGACAGTTCGCCTGCCGACCAACCGATAGCCGAGAACCGGAAAGCTCGTCACGAGTACCACATCTTCGATACCTACGAAGCTGGCATCGTATTACTCGGGACTGAAGTCAAATCGATTCGAGAAGGTCGCGTAAATTTAAAAGACAGTTACGGCCGGATCGAAAAGGGGGAAGTGTTTCTGCATAACCTTCATGTCAGTCCTTATAGCCACCGTGGTTCCGCCGAGCACGAACCGCTCCGCAGACGCAAACTCTTATTGACTCGTCAGGAGATCCACAAGCTCACGGTGAAAATATTGGAGCGTGGGTTTACGCTCGTGCCTGTGCGTATGTACTTCAAGCATGGACTTGTAAAAGTGCGACTGGGTATTGCAAAAGGAAAAAAGTTGCATGACAAACGTGAAACCCTTAAACAACGGCAAATTGATCGTGAAACTCGCGCAATGGTGAAGGACCGTTCTCGATGAAGGTACTTGTGACCGGTGCTACAGGACAACTTGGGTCTACTTTCGTCCGCGTTCTCCGCGACAGCAATGAAGTGGTTGGAACTGTTCGCGACGAACTCGATCTTACCGATGATATTTCTGTTCGTGCAGTTATTTCTGATGTACGCCCAGATCTGATCTTGAATTGTGCAGCTTATAACGAGGTCGATTCGGCTGAGAGTTGTCCTGAGACCGCTCTTGCCGTCAACGCTTTTGGTGTGCAGTCACTTGCCGTAATGGCGGCCGAGTTTAGTTCCACCCTGGTACACTTTAGTACTGACTTTGTGTTCGATGGGAATACAACGAAACCATACTCGGAAGCCGACACTCCGAATCCTCAAAGTGTTTACGCGACTTCGAAGTTATTGGGGGAGTGGTTTACCGCGGAGACACCCCGACATTATGTAATTCGTGTCGAAAGTCTTTTCGGCGGTGTTACTTCTTCAAATAAAGAGTCGCGCAGAAGCAGTCTTGATTTATTAGCTGATGCTTTGCTAGAAAAACAAACGGTTCGTGCGTTCACCGACCGCGTTGTATCGCCGAGCTATGTTGAAGATGTCGCCGACGCAACAACTCAAATATTGACACGAGGATTACCCAGTGGGTTGTATCACTGCGTCGGATCTGGGAACGCGTCTTGGTTTGATATCGTGACTGAGTTAGCTTCTCGACTTGAAATGGACGCGCTAATTCAACGGATAACCCTGAAAGACATGGACCTGCCAGCAAAACGACCCCAATTTAGCGCGCTTTCAAACAGAAAATTAGCTAGTGCTGGTGTGGTGATCCCGTCATGGCAAGATGCCATTAGGCGTTATGCGGATACGCGTCTTAAACACATCGACAAAAATTGTTGAAAAGCGGGCATTAAGTTAGGGTGGCATCGACAAGGTCTGCGACCCGTTCGGCAATCGCGAGCGCGGCCGTTAGTCCAGGTGAATCGATTCCAGCAGCGTGGATCAGTCGAGGAACTTGAGAATCTCGAATGATTTTAAAATCCGAAAAGGCTATATGTGCAGGAGCGCATCGTGCGCGGATTCCACTTCCGCCTGGTTTTAGCTGGTCGATTTTTAATGATGGGAGAAAGCGGCTTGCCGCTTTCTGGAAGTGTTCCAGTGAATCTCGATTCGATTCGTAATCATTTTTTTGATTTTGATAGCGAGCTGTTGGTCCAAGCGTTACGGTTCCCCATGTTGTCCGGGTCGCATGCACGCCAAGACCATGACCACTGGAGTCTGGTAGCGGATAGACGAGGCCTCTAATGAGATGTTCGGCAGAAGAAGTCAGTTCTGCATAGTCACCACGAACCGGATAGATCGTAAACAGATCGCCGCCGAAGGCAGCCGACACTTCGTCGGCATAAAGACCGCCCGCATTCACGACACTACGAGCCATGATTGTCTCGTGTTTCGTTCGTAATTCAAGTTCATTTACAGAGTCAGAACTTCCTTCGAATTGTGTGTTTGGTAGGAGCGAAACATCTCTGACGGTCGCTTCTTTAACAAGTGTCCGTATTAGCGATTCGGCCTCCACGATGCCCGTTGAGGGGGACCAGAGCGCGGCTGTTGCCTCGACGTAAGGCTCGCGTTTCCGGATAAATGCGCGGTCGACGAGTTCTAGGCTGTTAACGCCGTTTGCACGTCCCAGCGTCGCTAGAGTTTCTAGACCGCCGATGTTATCGCTGTTCGCGACTATAAGTTTACCGCTGCGTTTGTAAGGAATACCGTGCTTCTGACAAAAGGAATAGAGTCGTTCGTTCCCTTCCAGGCATAGTTTTGCCTTCATCGAATCAGTGGGATAGTAAATACCAGCGTGGATGACACCACTATTGTGGGTGCTGCCGCCATGGCCGAAACGTTGTTCACGTTCTACCACACACGTCGCGTGACCACGTCCGGCTACAGCACATGCTACGGAAAGTCCGACGATGCCTCCGCCAATAATTGCAACGTCAATCGCTTCGGTGGTTTCAGTCACTACTTATTCATCGATTGTGTCACGTGCTACCGATCCGTCATACTTCTTGCCCGTGTTCGACGAATTATCTGAAAAAATAAGATCTAAGACTGTCCGTGCAGGTGTAATTGGTCTCGGGTATGTCGGACTGCCCCTTGCGGTCGAATTTGCGAAGGCAGGTGTGAAAGCAGTCGGGTTTGACGTTGATAAGGAGAAAGTCGACTCGATTTTACACGGCAAGTCGTACATCTCAGATATTGAAAGTGAAGTTGTATCAAGAGTGGTTAACGACGGAACATTGGTGGCAACGACAGATTTTTCTCTGCTTGCTGATGTCGACACGATCAATATCTGTGTGCCGACAC
>DTWD01000269.1 GCA_012963185.1 Acidobacteriota bacterium | reverse complement strand
TCTGGCGATGAAATCGGCGTGTTGGATGATGCCAAGGATTAAGGCAATTATCGAGGTGACGGCATTTTGTAGTCGGTCAGGTCTGGAACCCCCGCCTCGTTAAAGGCATCACGCCGTTCTCGACATTTACTACAGAGCCCGCAGTGGAGCCCATTCTCAGGCTGCATACAGGACAGTGTCAGTTCTAATGGCACCTTCAATTCGATTCCGAGAGCTATAACGTCAGCTTTATGGTGTTTCGTTAGGGGTGCCACGATCGACAGTTCGTGTGCGAGTCCCAGTGATAATGCGTTAGCCATAGCTTCCAAGAACTCTGGAGTCCCATCAGGAAATGGGTTATTTGCAAGTGAACCAATCGCAATGCGTCCTATGCCATGCTGACAGCAAAAAACTGCCACCTTAGATAGTAAGATCGCGTTGCGACCGACCAAGTAAACATCGGAGTCTGGTGTATCGTAGGCAGGAGCCTGACCTTTAATGGCCCAATGCGAGGGTGGGTATACGTCGTGTACTGTTGCTTCAAGACGCACCGGTCGACCTACATTGGTCAGAAAGGCCTGTGTTTCTAAAAGTTGATTGAGAGCTAGTAGTTCATCTGATTCCCAAGCGAGTCCAGCGGCGACGTACACAGGTTGCACAAAACGGGACCGAGCTTCGGCTGCCAGCAGTACAACGCTGTCGAGCCCGGCAGAGCACAGGATGGCGGTGGCTTGACCGTCTTTTGTCTGTTCGATTAACATCTCAAGCGTAGGGTTTTTAATTCGTAGTTTTCAATACAGGATTTAAGCCGCCTGCTCCGGTCTATTTTTCATGTATTCAGTTATTAAGCGCATCGATTTTTGTTACGGTCACCGGTTGCTTGATTATGACGGAATCTGCAAGCATCCTCATGGCCACAATGCTGTTGCGGAAATCGAGATTCGCACCTCCGCACTCGATAAGCGTAGCATGGTGTACGATTTCGGCGATGTGAAACGAATTGTCAAAGGTTGGATTGACCAAGAGATTGACCATAAGATGATTTTGCGGGAAGATGACCCGCTCGTCGAACCACTTCGTCAATTGGGTGAACCGGTTTTTCTGGTTGAGAGCAATCCAACCGTTGAACGCATCGCCAGGCTGATTTTTGAAAACGTGCAAAAAGTTGGACTGCCTGTTGTTCGCGTCAAGGTTTGGGAAACACCAACCTCATCGGCAACATACGAACCCGAACCAGTCTAGACTTTCGTCTCAGCGACGCATTCATGGTCGTTTCGGCTCCACTAATAATTTAGAGGCAGCAGCGGTTCCCAGCGTGATCTGGCGATCTTCTGCATTGATCACGGTTACGCTATCGGCTATGGCGTCTCGCGTTTCGACCCGAATCGACTGGCCAGGCTTGAGGTTCTGGGCTTCTAGAAATTGTAAAAATTTTACATCTTGATCAATAACTCGTGTTACGTTCATCGGTTTTTGTAAAGGACAAGTTAGAAGATTGTGATAATGGTAACGTGACATGGTACCCATCGAATCTGGGATGGGATCGCCGTGTGGATCTACGGATGGGCGACCGAGCAGTTCGTCGATCCGATCGATTAGTCGATCCGAGACGGCGTGTTCAAGGTTTTCCGCTTCGTCATGTACTTCTGTCCAACTCATACCCATCATCTGTACGAGGAAGAGTTCAACAAGACGATGGCGTCTCAGCACCGAAGCGGCGAGTTTGGCACCAGCGTCAGTAAGACGTACACCCGCGTACGGTTCGTAGTCGACCAGTCCGGAATCTGACAGCGCTTTAACCATCGTTGTAGCGGTTCCCGGCGCGACATCGAGTGACGATGCAAGCTGACCCATGGGGACCAACTCTTGATCATCGTCGAGTCTCAACTGTGCGATGTAGATCGACTTCAAATAATTTTCTACCGTGCTTGATGGCAGCATATCAACTCACAATTTTAAGATCTTAAGCGCTTTCTATAGATTAAATCTTTAGTTTTTTGACTTGTCAAAAAAATTTGATAAGCTAGTCAAAATATAAATTTTTACTAATTATTTTTCTAGAGATTATTAGAAATGAAGCATTTTACTCGGCGCTCCTGGTTACAACTGGCAGGACTAGGTTCGCTCGTAAGTGGCGCTCTGCACTGGAGGCCTGGCGCCCTGTCCGCTAGCCAATCTTTATCCGAAGTTCAGCATAAAAATCCGCATCTCATGGGTGCGGTAGGGCGTGTTTCAAAGGAGGCTTTTGATCCGTCTGCGTTTCTTCGAACTTGGAACTTCTCAAACTTGACAGACACGGAGCGTGCTCAATTTTACCGTGAAACTCCCCGTTCAAATGGCACATTGCTACGGGAGTACGAAATGTTTGCCGTTGATCGGGATGTAGAAATAGCACCGGGTGTGTTTTTTCCTGCATGGACTTACAACGGTCAGGTGCCGGGACCAACATTACGGGCTAACGAAGGTGACCGCATTCGTGTAAATTTCGTCAACCAAGGAACCCACCCCCACACTATTCATTTTCACGGATGGCATCCGCCAGAGATGGATGGTTCGATGCCTGACCACGAGGTAGCACCAGGCGAGCGATTTGTCTATGAATTTGATGCGGCACCCTTCGGTGTGCATCTCTATCACTGCCACAGTGTGCCACTTAAGCGGCATATCCATAAAGGTCTCTACGGTGCGTTTATTATTGATCCGCCAACTGGCGCAGCTGTAACTAGGGCTCCGGCCGATGAGCTAATTATGATACTTAACTCATTTGACACCAACTTCGACGCCGAGAACGAAGTTTACGCAGTCAATACGGTCGCGCACTTTCATATGCACGAACCAATTCGTGTTCAAGTTGGGCAATTGGTTCGTATGTACGTCATCAACATTACCGAGTTCGATTTATTAAACAGCTTGCATTTGCACGGCATGTTCTTCGATGTCTATCGCACAGGTACAAAACTCATTCCAACTGAAACCACTGACACGGTGATGTTTTGTCAAGGCGAGCGTATGATCCTTGAAACTACGTTTCGATATCCAGGTGATTTCATGTTCCATGCTCATCAGAGTGAGTTTGCAGAACTAGGCTGGATGGGGCTGTTCCGAGCGGAGAGTGATCGACGTGAGACCTGATCTACAGTCAAGGGCGTCTGGGTTCGACTCAAGACTAGGCTCTGTATGGGTTATCGCGCTTTTACCAGTACTACTTTTACTGGCGCTGGTAACGGTCATCGTATGGACAGATCCTGCTGATAGTGTTCGTGATAATTCACATCCTTTGGTGGAAGAGCTGACGTTTAATGCCGTACGCCTACAACCTGGCGTGATCAACGTAACAGTGCTGAATGATGGACCTGACCAAGTATCAATTGCGCAGGTGCAAATCGACGACGCTTTTTGGGCTTTCGAATCGGATCGCGGAACGGTCTTGAAACATCTAGATCGTACGACACTTACGATTCCATATCCTTGGGTGTCTGGCGATACGCATGTGGTCAGGGTTGTGACGTCAAATGGTGTGACCTTCGACTACGAAATCGCTGTGGCTGTAGAAACACCCATGCCAGAGTGGCGATTCTTTGCTGCCTTTACCATCATCGGCCTCTACGTAGGCGTCATTCCTGTGATGCTTGGTTTGTTGTGGTTTCCGCTGGTGTCGAGGCTTGGGAAGACCGGTTTGGCATTTCTGTTATCTCTTACGATTGGGTTGCTAATGTTTTTGCTTGTTGATGCTGGTCGCGAGGGTCTCGAGATAGCAGCTGTAATGCCTGAGTCGTACCACGGTGTAGCGCTTTTTTTCTTTAGCGTGGCGACGGCGTATCTTGGTTTGGAGGCTCTGAGGTCGTGGTTGAGTACTCGTAAGTCGCGAGCGAACCCAGGAATGGTATCCGGCAGATGGGTAAGCGCGTTGCTTGTGGCTATCGGAATCGGATTACACAACTTTGGTGAAGGCTTGGCGATCGGAACGGCGTTCGCGCAAGGTGCGGCAGGTCTAGGAACCCTGTTGATCGTAGGTTTTACTCTGCACAATACCACTGAAGGGCTGGCGATTGTGGCGCCACTCGCAAATGAGCGGACCCGCATCGTGGATCTCTTAAAACTTGGTCTCATTGGTGGTGTTCCGACGATTCTTGGAACGTGGCTCGGCGGGTTCGTGTACTCGCCCGTGTGGTCTGTGTTGTTTTTTGGAGTCGGTGCGGGTGCGATAGCGCAGGTGGTTGTCCAGATTACACGACAGATGGTGGCTGATGCGCCAGTAGCACAGTTTCTTGCAAAGGCACCAGTGTTGGGTGGTCTCTGTGCGGGGTTTGTGATTATGTACGTTACCGGAATGTTAGTGGGTTGAGAAAGACCATGCATCAATGGATTCGAAGGCAAACCGTCACACTGGTCTTGTTTGGCCTTGCGTGCGTGGGTATTGCTGGACTGTCGGTACGCGCGGTAGATTCGGGATCGTCCGTGCGGGAAATTGTTCTAGTCGTTCGTAACATGGCGTTCTATATCGAAGGACAGACTATTCCGAATCCTAGATTGCGTTTCAAGGCAAATGAAGATGTGCGCATCGTTCTCCGTAATGTCGAATCCGGCATGCTGCACGGGTTTAGGATTGATAGCTTGGATGTTTCGGTTGCTGGGCTCGGTGCGGGGCAGGTAGGGTCAGTGCAATTTCGCGTGCCGTCAAATATGGGAATTCATGAATACATCTGTACTCCGCATAGTGCCATGATGCGTGGTGTGATTGAAGTTGTTGAGACGCAGTGAATGACCACCTGTTGACGAATCGTGTTCTATAGTTACCTTCAATCAGTCAAGATCTCGGTCTCATATTGTTGCTAGACTCCACCCAGCTTTCGTAGCTTCGTTTACGTGCCATTCATGTAGTAATCTCGCATGGATATTGTTTTTGGTACAAGGATATGCACATCGAAACATCTAACTGGTCTGGGGATGGGAGCTTTACTGAGGCGCTTATCGAGTCGCTAAAGGAGCACGGTAGTATGGTGTATCTACGGGTCGAAGATGCACCAGCTACGCACGCTGACACGGGTTACCAGTTTATTAGTAATGAGGTATTTGTTGCATTCGCTAGTACAGAGCGAGTCGAGACGATTCGCTGGTTCGGTTTCTGGCCTGGAAGGCGCAGGATTCTAGAAAAGGAGATGTCCTTGGATTCGCTCGAACAGCATTTGGCGAATGTGTCGACCATTGGACCTTGCGACTACGCTGACGAAGGAATGTTGCAGTACCTTCGTACGGAACGTATCGTACCGCCGTATCAAACTCGCGGTTACAAATTAGTCGAATTAGTTCGGATATACGAGGTGGAAGCGCCGAAGTCAGACAAAAGTTCAAGATAGTTTTAGATCGCTCCAGCCTTTTGCAACGCCACGATTTCATCTGCACTTAAGTCTAGTAATTCCGTCAGCACGTACTCGGTGTGTTGCCCGAGGGTGGGCGGTGGGGTTCGAACCGAACCGGGGGTATCGGAGAGTTTGGTCGGCACTCCAAGCATCTTTAGTGGACCGACTGTTGGATGGTTTAGTGAGGCGATCATTTCTCGAGCAGCGAGTTGCGGGTCGGCTAAGACTTCAGCGATATTGCGAACAGCTCCACACGGAATCCCTGCTTCATTCAAACATTCGATCCAAACTTTCCGTGTCCGAGTTTTAAATACCTGAGCGAGGAGGGGTTGTAATTGGTCGTGAGCTGCTACCCGAGCACGGTTGGTATTAAAATGCGGGTCATTGCCTAGTTCCGGCCGATCGATTACTTTGCATAAACGCTTCCACTGTTCATCGTTTCCGACTGCGACAACAAACTCACCGTCAGAAGTATCGAAGGTCTCGTATGGCGTAATGGTCGGATGCCGATTTCCCATTCGTGGCGGTACTACGCCTGTGGTCAGGTGGATTTCAGCCTGATATGTCAGTAGTGCCGAGACGGCATCGAGCATGCCTACATCGACCATCTGACCACGTCCCGTACGATCCCGTGCGAATAGTGCCAACACCACTCCATATGCCGCGAACATGCCAGCCGTGATATCGGAAATTGCTACGCCGAGTCGGTACGCGGGACCATCAGCATCACCGGTGATACTCATCAAGCCACCCTCGGCTTGTAGCACGGCATCATAACCAGGCTGAGTGTGTCGTGGTCCGGTCTGTCCGAAACCTGAAACTGAGGCATATATTAGATTGGGTAATCGAGCCGCCAAATCGTTGTACCCAAATCCAGCGCGTTTCATTGTGCCCGGCCGAAAATTCTCAACCAGGACATCTACCTGCTCGATTAATTGATTAAGCACATCACGGCCCTTTGGATGTTTAAAATCGAGCGTCACACTTTCCTTATTGCGGTTGACACTGAGGAAGTATGCGCTCTCATCACCTAAGAACGGTGGTCCCCATCCGCGCGTGTCATCACCATGTTCAGGGTGCTCAATTTTGATCACGCGAGCGCCCATGTCAGCTAGGAGCATGGTGCAATAGGGGCCAGAAAGAACGCGGGTTAAATCGAGGATGGTTACGCCCTCAAGCGCTCCCTTTAGTTTTGCCCCTGTTGTTACCGTCATCTGTTCACCTCAGTTAATAGTTGACAGGCGCGGACCACACAACGCACGCTAAGTGTGCTCGCTGTGGTGGTGCCTAACTGGGAGATCATTATGTCTACCTCCATTATCGTGTATTCGGGCTCTGATTGAGAGGCGTGCGATTGGGTGAAAGAGTTTCTTTCACACGAAGGACCCTCGTTCGTCAGCCGTAATGTGGACGATGATCCAGACGCGTATGCTGAACTAATTGCGCTTGGCTGGAGGGCTGTGCCTGTGACCGTCATAAACGGTGTCGCAGTTAAAGGCTTTGACGAAGCTAAGTTTCGGGTGTTGTTGTCAGGCGACGGCGAAGTGTAACCAAATCACTTAAGAGTGCGTAGGCTGTCTGGGTCAAACCAGAGGTTAATTCACCAATCATAATGTCGCCGAGGATGTCTGTCGTAAGTATGACTGCATTGGACATTCCATGGAGCTGGGCCAAGGGATCGTCAAAATCCAATTCGTCTGGA
>DTWD01000268.1 GCA_012963185.1 Acidobacteriota bacterium | reverse complement strand
TCCGTTGTTTGCATACGACCTAGCTACTGAACCCCACCTGCCCTCCATTCCCCTGTTTACGCTGACTGGATTCATTCTCGCCCAGGGCAATTCCTCGGAGCGGTTGCTCCGTGTGTTTCGCGCTGTGACTGGATGGATGCCTGGTGGTACAGCGGTTGTGTGTGCGGTTGTGTGTGCGTTTTTTACGATTTTTACCGGTGGGTCTGGTGTGACGATCTTGGCGTTAGGTGGGTTGCTACTACCTGCTTTGCTGAAGGATGGGTACGGTGATCGCTTTTCGATTGGATTGCTCACCGCCTCGGGGTCACTGGGTCTTTTGTTGCCGCCGGCGATGCCATTGATTTTGTACGCGATTGTTGCGCAGACCGCACCAGAGAACCTGTTTATCGGAGGGCTTCTGCCCGGCTTGCTCTTAATTGCGATGGTCGCAGTTTGGGGGATGCGTCAGGGGATGCTTACCGGGGCTGGTCGGCAGCGGTTTGTCTGGCGAGAGGCTCAAGATGCCCTCTGGATTGGGAAATGGGAATTACTCTTGCCCGTTGTTGTTTTGGGGGCATTGTTTAGCGGTCGGGCGACTTTGGTTGAAACATCAGCGCTTACAGCGCTTTATGCGCTGATCATTACTGTATTTGTTCATCGAGATTTTTCATTTGCTAAAGGTTTACAGCAGGCATTTCGCGAGTGCATCGTGCTGATTGGCGGTGTATTAATCATTTTGGCTGTTGCAAAAGGATTTACGGCCTACATGGTTGATGTTGATATTCCGTTCCGACTTCTCGAATGGACGCAGGCACACATCGAATCGCCATTGCTGTTCTTGTTGGCACTTAACGTTTTTTTGTTGATTGTCGGATGCGTCATGGATATCTTTTCGGCCATCGTTGTCGTTGTTCCACTTATCAGTGAGATTGGCGCTGCGTATGAGATCGATCCGGTTCATCTGGGCATTATTTTTATCGCCAACTTAGAACTCGGTTATTTGACGCCACCGGTCGGACTGAACTTATTTCTTGCGTCGTACCGATTTGACCGTCCGTTACTCGATGTTTATCGAGCTTCAGTGCCATTCCTTATCATTCTTGGGATTGGTGTCTTGTTAATCACTTATGTACCATGGCTGACTCTTGGTCTTTTGGAGATGATTGGCCGTCAGTAGTTGGTTGTTTGAATTTTTTGAGAGACGAAAGGAAGGCAGAATGAACTTTCTTCGGCAAGGATTTTTTGCCCGCTTGGTTTTGGTGCTCAGCCTCCCACTGAGTGCATGTGGGTCTGACCCGGTGGAAGAAGTTACCGAACAGGAGATGATCGAATCGACCGTGGAGACGAATGGAGACCAAGAGCCGAGATTCTCTAATATGCGGCAACTCACCTTTGGTGGTGAGAACGCAGAGGCCTATTTTTCTGCTGATGGTTCAGAGTTAGTTTTCCAGACAACACGGGAGGGAGTTCCGTGTGATCAGATTTATCGGATGGACCTCGACGGCGGGAATATGGAATTAATTAGCACGGGCGATGGTCGGACTACTTGCGGATATTTCTACCCGAGTGGTGAATCCATCGTGTACGCGTCCACACACGCAGGCGGTGTCGAATGCCCACCCCCGCCTAGTTTTGAAATGGGTTATGTCTGGGCCGTTTATGACACCTACGACATTTATCGTGTTGGAAAAGATGGCAATAACTTGGTTCAACTGACTGACGAACCTGGTTACGACGCCGAAGCAACGATTGGGCCGGATGGGACGATTGTATTTACAAGCGTTCGGGATGGCGATATGGAAATCTATTCGATGGATGGAGATGGGGACAATGTTCGAAGGTTGACCGATCGTCAGGGACCTGACGGAGGACCGTTTTTTTCTGCGGATGGTTCGAAGATTGTATTCCGTGGTCGTGAGATTCCTGATGGTGAAGAGTACCAAGATTACAAGCGATTACTAGACCAAGGTCTTTGGCGACCTACTTCGCTGGAGATTTTTGTAATGGATGTGGACGGCAGTAATCTCACGCAGGTTACAGACCTCGGCGGCGCAAGTTTCGGTCCATTTTTCCATCCTGATGGCGAGCGGATTATCTTCTCTTCTAATTGGCACAATCCGGATGGTCGAAACTTCGATCTCTTTATGGTGAATATCGATGGTACTGGACTTGAGCGAATTACTTTTAGTGAAACATTCGATGGGTTTCCGATGTTTTCACCTGACGGCTCTCAGTTAGTGTTCGCATCGAATCGGGATGCTATTTCAGAGGGTGACACTAATGTTTTCATAGTGGATTGGGTGGATTAGCCTCATTTAGACGACTAGTGTGTGTGCGAAGATTCTCTGCGGGGCTTTAACAAGTGGTCAATTGTGTGGGCGTAGTATCTGATTACCGCGCGTTCTCGCACGCGATAGCGTGAACCGTCAGTGACGACAATTCCACGGGTCTCTAGTAGTCCTATCGCTGCGTCAACTGCAGCTCGGCCTGAAGTTACATCGAGGTTGGCTTTTGATGATTCTAAGGTTTCAATGAGCTGGTCAACTCGGTCTTCTAATTCGGTTCGTTCCATTGAGCGCCGGAGTGAGGCCGCCACTAGTGCTGTCGGCAAGACTTTGTAAAGTCGTCCGACAGCTTCTCTAACGCGACGCTGTAAGCGAACCATGTCACGGCGCGCATCAGGGTCGTAGTCTCCCATCGTGATTGGTTGACCGAAGCTGACGATTGCACGAGATTGGTAGCCAACGGCATAGCGGATCATTTCCGCAACTTCCCGTCCGAAAGGTCGCTGTGTTCGCTTGACCTTTTGGCGTGACAGTATGAAATCCTCTAGGACGAGATCGTATGCGATAGCTGTCGGAATAATGACAAGATCGCTTTGGTTCGTTTGTACTGCTGCACGGAGTAACAGTGTTTTAAATGGTTTCAGTTCTCCGCTGTAACTACGGCCGCCTTCAAGATAGAGGAATAGGTCGGTTCGACGGAGGAGCTCGGCTACGTAAGCTTTGAGTGTGACGAGATAAGCAGGGTCTTTTGTTTCTCGTCGAATCGGAATGGCGCCAGTCACATGTTTGTGGATTAAACCTAGTGCCCCCCCGAATAGATTAATACCTGCGGCTATTACTGGAGGTCGAATCCCGTTGTCGTCAAGTATGAGTGGCTCGACTAAATAATCAGTATGACTCTTGTGATTGGACGCATAAATCACATGACCATTTTTGGTTGCAGAGCGAACAACATCGATGCCTTCTTGTACGCGTTTAATTTTTCGTAGGATTGGATACAACGGGTGCTGTAGAGCACGGTACATCTTGTACCGCTGCGTCGTACGAAGTTCTTGCAGATATCCGTGGATCGCAGCGCGCGCCCGGTCCTGTGTTTGACTGCTGCCGCCCTCTAAATAACGAATAACTTCTTCTCGAGAGAGCACGGCTTCCGTGATCTCGTCCTGCGGCACGCGCGAACTATAACACGGGGTAAAAAAAGCTCTTGCTAGCACCAAATGAGCCTTTTGGTCAGTTTTTGATTCCCGGTCATAGTATAAAATTCGAATTGATTTATCCGGTCAAGCGCATTCCTTCGATTTTATTGCCGTTGGTCCGCCTAGTCACTTAATCAGCGCTTCGGTCCAGTCGTCTTGCGAGCGTTTGGGGTATTGGGCTGTTTTACGGGTTGCCAGCATTCTGTGTCTTTGTTGGACGTGTCTTCAATTAGAGATCGGTTGGTTTCTGAGAACTATGGTGTTGAGAGAACTAATCAGCATGTTTGGGGTGAGTGATCCCCTTCGTGACATGGGCGAAAACTTTAACAGAATGCTGGTATTGACCCACAGTCTTAACTTGACTGTTTCGCAGATTTATTTCAATGAGATTGACGGTAATGGGGAACCTGAAAGAGCGACACTATTTGAGCAAGACGCAAAAGTAAATGCGCTTGAACAGACCATTCGTCGGCAAATCATCACACATCTGTCTCTTCCTGGAAATGAAGCTGACGTGCCTTACTCTTTGCTTCTTATGACACTCGTGAAAGACGTGGAGCGTCTTGGTGATTACGGAAAGAATCTTGCACAACTGGCCGAAATTCGACATGGAATATTTCCACTCGGGCCAGAACTTGATGAGTTGTTATCGATTCGACGAGGTGTAGAGCGTATTTTTCTTCTGCACTAAACGTTTTTCAAGAGGTGTCTCATGACGAAGCTCTGAAGTTGATCCGAGATGGTCGGATGATTTCAAGGAAGTGTGATCGTTTTCTTTATCAGATTGGAACTAGTTCCAATGATGCTGGTACGATGACGGCTCTTATTCTTGGCACTCGTTTCTACAATAAGGATATGTGGGCATCTGCTTAATGTATTGACCAGCGTGGTGATGCCCCTCGATAAAGTTGACTATTATGATGAACCTTTAAACCCTTCCGCATTAAAGGATTCTTCATAAAAGCGTGTCTGGTTAGGACATGTCTCTTCATAGTACAGTCTGAGGTTGCTCAGGACTACAGACTGTGAATAAGATCTCCAGCGTTGTCGTAGTTGGCGCCGGGATTGTCGGCTGTGCTGTTGCTTATGAGCTTGCCCGTCGGGGCGTTCATGTGCGAGTGCTTGACCGTCGAGAAGTCGGCCAAGGGGCGACACAAGCATCTGCTGGCGTGCTGGCACCGTTCATCGAAGCATTTGACCGGCGACAATTGCTTGCCCTCACCAGTCGTAGTCTTAGTCTTTACGATGAGTTTGTGGCACGTATTGTAGAGGACTCCGGTGCCACGATTCAGTACGCACGAACAGGGACTCTTGAAGTTGCATTGGATGATGCCGGCCTACAGCGTCTCCGGGTAATTCAGCAAGCATGTGACGAACGTGGCATTCGAGCGGAACTTTTGAGTGCTGAAGATGTTTATAGTGTCGAACCTCACTTATCCAAGACATTACGTGGAGGATTGATTATTGGGTCTCATGGTTTCGTTGGGGCCTCCGATTTGACCGCGGGTCTTCGACGAGCGGCAGTTACGCACGGAGTGTCATTTGAAACCGGCTCAGCTGCGACTCGAATCACTCGGAATGGTACAGGGATTCGGATTGAGACGGTTGGTGATGACTTTGCGTGTGATGCGGTGGTTATGGCTGCTGGTAGTTGGTCTGGTCGAGTCGAAATCGATGGGGCAATGCCAGTTCCAATTAGGCCTGTGCGTGGTCAACTAATTCATCTTGGATGGCCAACACCTGCATTGACACGGGTCCTTTGGTCCCCAGATTGTTACCTCGTGCCATGGAGCGACGGTACTGTGCTTGTCGGTGCAACCGTTGAAGAGGTCGGATTCGATGAGCGAGCCACTGTTTTTGGTGTGAGGGCGTTGATCGACGCCGCCCAACGCGTAGCACCGCAGGTCAGTGAGGCGTCTTTTCTTGAAGCCAGAGTGGGGTTGCGGCCAGCGACTCCTGATGAATTGCCAGTGATTGGTCCGTCGGCTGTTTTTCCTGGGTTAGTCTATGCCTGTGGACATTTTCGGAATGGGATACTTTTGGCTCCTTTGACAGCCTCGTTGATTGGTGATTTGCTCGTCGATCAAATACAAGCTGAGCTTCTTGACCTGACAACACCTAAGCGTTTTGGTGATTGTTAGTAGGGCAATTATCTGTGAAGCTAAAGCGGAGCTACAGCGCTCGTGAGGTTGCGTCTATCACTGGACTTACAGCACGTCAGCTTCAGTGGTGGCATTCGCGGCAGCTACTTTCTGCGGCGGTTTCCTCGCGGCCGACCGCAGCCGGCGGATTTACTGAACGAAGATATTCGCCAGTGGCTCTCTATGAATTAATTGCGCTTGCAGATCTTCGTCGGCGTGGGTTTTCGGTTCAGAAGATACGTGCCGTGCTTACCGTTCTAGATGTTCAGTTTGGAGTCCGTCTTTATGATGTGCTCGGTGATGCCGGTGAGATTACGCTATTAACGGATGGACGAGAAATCTACGCTCGGACTCGCGGTGGAGATTTTTTCAACCTACTCCGCGACCCTGGACAACCGCTACTCGTGGTTGGTGGTGAGGCCGATTTGCAGGGACTAAGCTCTCGCTTTCGCAATCGCCGGAAGAAGAGCCATTCGCGGAAGTCCTCCGAACGGCCTATGCAGTCCTAGCAATTTTTTCCACGGGCATCCACCCGTATTGTTTCTATCAAAGAATCTTCATCAACAAAATGAACGTAGTCAGCCAAGTTCGTTACAACGCAGGCGTGATTTGGTATCAGTCGAACACGCTGTCCAGCTGTCAGGGAATGTTCGCACCCAGTTACGGATACGACTGCGTGTTCTTCGGATAGGCGTTCAATTACAAGGTTTGGATTGATGTCTTTTCCGGAATCTGTTTGTAGAACTGCACCGAACCCACGGTGCGCGTTGGGTCCACGTGCGTGGTCTGACGACAATGTCTTGCTTCCGGCGTCAAGTACGAGTCGGTTTGGAGATGGACGACTAACTATCGTCGAGAGAACCGTTAGCGAGCACTTACTCACCGTCGCAGACTGAAGGGCCACTTGCGTCAAGTCTAGAAACACATAGTTGCCAGGTCGTAGTTCGGTAATTTCATTTTCCTCAAGACTAAATCGTGCGGTAGGGGTGGCCCCCACGCTGATCTCTTGGATTAGGGTCCCTGCTTTTTGAGCGTCTAGGGCCAGTGCCCGTAAGATTTTTGCTTCTTGGCGAGCCGTGTTTTTAACGTCCTGGTATGTGGATGCATCGTACGCTTGACCGGCGTGACTCAATAATCCGCGAAGTCGAAGTCCTGGAAGGTTGTCGACTTCGCTAATAAATCTGGCGGCGTCTGGGTGCCGAGGATTGATGCCACAGCGATGAAATCCGACATCGACTTTTACAAGTACATCAAGTAGGCACTTTGCTTTAACCATAAGGTCCGACCAATGGTTTGCGACGGTGGCATTGTCAACAATGATCGATAGTTGGGTTTTAGATATGAGCGCAATGATTCGATCCGCAGTTGAGATTGGTAGTGGGTATGCGATTCTAATGTTTGAAATACCATGGTCGGCAAAGACTTCTGCTTCTCCGGCCGTTGCCACCGTAATACCGACAGCGCCAGCGTCGATTTGATACCGTGCAATCGTGACTGACTTGTGAGTTTTAGCGTGCGGACGGAGTAGGATGCCTGCAGCAGTTGCTGCTCTTTGCATCTTTTCGATATTGATGAGTAGCCTGGGTTTGTCAACTAGTACGGCTGGTGTCGGTAAATCAGCAAAATTCACGGAAACATCGTAGCGCTTATCTGAGTATTTGTTGCGTGGTTGGCCTGTTCTTATTGTTTTGCACGATTTGTGCGGTTACGAATCGGTGACACACGAGGCATTGCGGGCAAAATCATTATTGCTC
>DTWD01000267.1 GCA_012963185.1 Acidobacteriota bacterium | reverse complement strand
TCCGGGCTGACTAAACGGAACAAGCTAATGTACGGAACACCAGGCTACGCTTACATCTATCTCAACTATGGGATTCATCATTTGCTTAATGTGGTTACCGAACCTAGGGGAGTACCAGCTGCTGTCTTGATTCGGGCCTTAGTTCCACTTGAAGGCATTCCAGAGATGCAGCGGTGTCGGCAACGCGCACGCAACAGTCGGACACGGCTGGCCGAGCATGAGTTATGTCGTGGGCCTGGAAATTTGACGCGGGCACTAGGTATCGATTTGCGTCAAAACGGACTCAACCTGTGTGGAGCTCAGCTCCACGTTGAATCTGGCATGAGTCGTTTTGAAACTATTGGTTGGAGCGGACGTGTTGGGATTCGAGTGGGCACTGATCGGAATTGGCGATGCTTCGCACTGGACCAAGTCGCGGTTTCAAAGCCTATGACGGGTGTGACTATCAGCGGCCACCCTGCTGCCCCAGAGCAATTTGCACCTCGATCTCAAATAAATCGCCATCCCGAATGACACCGAGGGTAACGGTCTTACCGATATTCGCGTCGGCAAGCAGGCGGAGTAGATGTGATGCATCCTCGACGGAGGTGTCTTCAAATGTTATGACCACGTCACCCGGCCGTAATCCAGCATCGTAGGCTGCCGAATCTCGTCGCATTCGCTGGATAAGAGCGCCGCGACCATCTGGCACACCCAACTGTGTAGCTAGCCGGTTTGTTAATGGCGCGATTTCGATGTACCCGATTGACCCGCGCCGTACCTCACCGAATTCGATGAAATCTTTCATGACACGACGTGCTAGGTTGCTGGGCACCGCGAAACCGACACCTTGGTCACCGCCACTTTGACTATAGATTGCAGTGTTAATACCCACCAGTTCACCGCGACCGTTAATGAGTGCACCACCCGAGTTGCCTTGATTGATAGCGGCGTCCGTTTGGATAAAATCCTCATAAGTTGCAATCCCGAGATTCGCTCGACCGAGAGCGCTCACGATACCCAACGTGACTGTCTGATTCAGTTGAAATGGATTTCCGATGGCAAGAACCCATTCGGCAACTTTCAAGCCTGAAGAGTCGCCCCAAGGCGCAGGTTGCAGGGTCTCTTCGTTGATTTTTAGCAGTGCGAGATCTGTCCACTGGTCGACCCCAATTACTTCGGCTGCGTATTCTCGCTTGTCGGCGAGTGTGACTGTTACCTCGGCGTCAGGGTTACCGACAACGTGGTTGTTTGTGAGTATGTAGCCGTTTTGAGAGACAATGACTCCAGAACCCAGACTCTCTTGACGGTCCCAACCGAATAAATCTGGTTCGTCACCAAAAAAATATTGGAAAAATGGATCGCCACCGAACGGTGAAATTTGGCGCGGCTCAAGGGTTTGTGACGAGATATTAACCACGCTCTCGATGCGCGCCGCAGCAATACCCGTGAAGTCTGGTACATTTGCGGTGATCGTGGGTGTGGCAGCTTGCTGTGACGCCACGGTGGCGACGGTTTCTGCTGTCGTTTCCTCTGCGTAGCGAAGTCGTCCAGTTAAAACAAGGCCGGCTAGTAATCCGCAGACGAATAGAAGTAATGGTACAAATAAACGTTTCAGCATGAGCATCCTCCATGCAGCATTCTTACAAGCATACGACGAAATCTGAAAACCTGTTCACGAACAAGGATAATTTTCGTTTTGCCGTGCCGAAAATCATTATGCTACGATCCGTAACTTACACTGGTAATTATTGTTAGCACAAAGGAAAGAGAGCGATGAACTCCATTCAAGCAACCCGGCTTCGCAAGGGGATGTTGATCAAGCGGGGCCAAGATTTGTTTCGGGTATTAAATTTGATGCACTTAACGCCTGGGAAAGGGCACGGGTTCGTCCAATCACGTCTCAGGAATATTCGATCGGCTACGTTGGTCGACCATAAATTTCGGTCAGAAGATCATGTTGAGCGGGCGATACTTGACGAACATGAAATGCAGTATCTGTACTCAGATGGAGACGTGTATCACTTTATGGATACGGCAACGTTTGAGCAGACGCAAATGACAAGCGATACCCTGGGTGATTCGGTTAATTATTTAGTGCCAGAGGCAGTCATTCGTGTTGCGTTCTACGAAGATGAACCAATTGGTGTCGAACTGTCTCAGACGGTGGATTTAATAGTTCAAGACACACCGCCTGCAATCAAGGGTGCAACAGCCAGTGCTCAGATCAAGCCTGCGACACTTGAAACTGGTCTCGTCGTTCAAGTTCCATCTTTTATTAATGTGGGCGACAAGATTAGGGTGAATACTGAAACAAGCGAGTACCAGTCGCGTGTGTAGGTGGGAGCCACACGCCGATTTGTGAACAGTTAAGGTAGCACGATGGATGGATCGCCACTGTCGAACATCTTATTGATCTTAGGCGTTGGCTTTTTGGTTGCCAACTTGCGAGTGTTTTTCGCTTACTTTCGATTTCGTCAACTCCGTGGGACGGCACATTTAACGGGGCGAAATGCTCGTCCACCGCTGTATGGTCTCTTGCTTGCAATCGGTGTTGTGCTTGGAGTATTGGTCTTCTTTAAACTTGTTATTCAGCAGCGTCCTCTGATGCAGTTGTTCGGCGAGGGTATGATGTTTATCTATTACGCCTATGCTATTCAGTTAAATATTCGGATCGGCCGTGGGCTTTACGAAGATGGGATATGGGTTGAGACCGGCTTCGTTCGGTATACGGAGATCGGTGGTTTGACTTGGCGTGAAGGTGACCCGCCGACGCTAATAGTCATTTACCGACGGCGACAGTTGGCGCGTCGCTTGGTCGTGCCTCAATTACATTATGGTGAGGTAAGACGTCTTCTTCGTCAAAAAATTGCCACTCACGACATTCACTTTACCGGTAAGAGTTTAGCTCTGGGTGTCCACGATGAGCGGGATGATGTTTAGTAATCCGGAGGAACCAACTAAAAGCAGACAGGATTACTAGACTTGCTTGCAAAGCCTTTCAGTCAAAAAACAAGCATAGCCAGCCAATGAGGCCTAGGCCATCAGCTGTGGGGTCATTTAACCAGGCGGGTGGTGTAATCCAAACGAATGCCAATATGGCTAGAACCAAGAGATCGTATTGCCACGTTGCACGCTCGTAGGTCCAGTACGCTGCATTCCAAAGGACTAAGAACGGCAAGAACGCTAGTTGGCGCAGTGTCATGCTGTGGCTCCTGTCCGTTCGTGATTAAGTTCGCGCCAGGTGTAGTAGATTCGGTCGGCTACTGTGAGAGCCGAAAGAATGCAAATTACCCAGAGGACCGCAGCCATCCTGTTGGTAAAAGCACCGATCATAAATAAGACAATACGCTCCGGCCGCTCCATGAAACCTACCTTGCATTTTGGGATTAGCGATTCGGCGCGTGCGCGTGTGTAGCTCGTTAAGACTGCGAACATCATGGTTAATGCAGTAATGACCACATAGTCGGTCCGACCCAACTGTGCGTAAAGGTAGATAAGACCGATGAATAATGAGATGTCTGAGAACCGATCCATGACTGAATCCCAGAAGCCTCCGAACTCTGAGCGCAATTGCAATTCTTCGGCCACCTTGCCGTCAATAAAGTCAAAGACATTGGCGACAGTCATGATGGTGCCCGCCAATGTGAAGCGTCCTTGCGCCAATGCCCAGGCGGCCAAAATATTGATGAGTACACCAATTAAAGTCAATACGTTGGGATGCAGACGTAGTTTGACGCTGATCGCAATTAGCAAGCGGAGAGGGAACATGCAGATTGCGCCGATAAGGCCGGTGAATGTCATCGAGAACTCTGTTTAGACAGGCGTGACACTATAATACGGCAATCGGCAGATTTTCACTCACGCGGCCTCAGTCGCATTGAGTCTAAGTTCGGCGTCAAGCCATGCTCGCCGGTTTGCAGTGTAGCTTATGCCTATCCAAGATCTCAAGGTTCAGATATCGACATTACCAGAACAACCCGGCGTTTACCTGTACTTCAACGGCGCGGGCGACACCATCTATGTGGGAAAAGCAAGAGTGTTGCGGGATAGGGTGCGTAGTTATCTAAGTGCCCATGGTGCGAGCCCTCGTATTGATGCCCTTCTTGACGATGTCGAGAGTCTTGAGATTATCGTGACCGATTCGGTAGCTGAGGCGCTCGCGCTTGAAAACAATCTGATTAAGCACCGCGCACCCAAATACAACGTCTTACTCCGAGACGACAAAAACTATCCGTATCTTCAACTTACAACTAATGAAGCGTTTCCGCGGGTGCTCGTGTCGCGCCGAGTTCAGCGCGATGGAGCATTTTATGCTGGACCATTTCTTCCGACAGCACTCGCTCGGAAG
>DTWD01000266.1 GCA_012963185.1 Acidobacteriota bacterium | reverse complement strand
CGATAGTGCAATTAGAACAATCTTACGGCTTTAGCTAAGTAAATATGGCCGTATTTGATCAGGCCAGATCATACAAAAATGTATCTAATTCTAATTTACATACAAAAATGTAAATAAACTGAATCATCGAAAACGACGGCAATCTATACGGTATTTTTTTACTTTGTAGCTGACAATGCGTTCTGTGGAATCGAGTAATTGAGCCGCCTGCACGCGATTTCCCCGAGTAGTTTTTAGGGCGTCTTGAATAAGGTCTTTTTCGTACGAGGCTACAGCTTCGGCTAGTGTGACTCTCGTGGTTGTGCCGGACTGTTCTCCAGTTTGCAGACTCGGGGGGAGATGGTGAGCATGAATCACGTTTTCGTCACAGACGAGCACTGCCCGCTCAATGCTGTTTTCGAGTTCACGAACGTTTCCTGGCCAGTGATATGCCATCAACATATCAATTGCAGGAGTAGAAATCCGCTTAATAGTCTTCCTGTGTTCGATCGAGTATTTTTCAAGAAAGGTGTCCGCAAGCAAAAGAATATCTGGCTTACGTTCTCTCAGAGGAGGTACAAAAATAGTAAAAACATTGAGACGATAGTGCAGGTCTTCTCGAAATGTGCCTGCGGCGATGGCTTTTTCAAGGTCAGCATTTGTGGCTGCGATCAGGCGTACGTTGGATTTAATTGGGGCGGTACCACCTAATCGCTCAAATTCTTTTTCTTGAAGTACACGCAGTAATTTCACTTGCGTTGATAGATTGATATCACCTATTTCATCGAGAAAAAGAGTACCCCCATCTGCTAGTTCGAAGCGTCCTTTTTTTCGTGCGGTTGCTCCGGTGAAAGCGCCTTTTTCGTGACCGAACAGTTCTGCTTCAATAAGTGAATCCGGGAGTGCTGCACAACTGACTTTCAGAAGGGGCTGTTTTGCTCGGGGAGAGTTGTAGTGGAGTGCATTGGCGATGAGTTCCTTGCCAGTCCCAGATTCGCCTCGGACAAGCACCGTCGTATTGCTGGTAGCGACTTGCGCAATTTGTTCATACACCTTCCGCATGGGGCCACTGGTGCCGACAATGTTTGAGAAGTCGTACCTTTCTTTGAGTTCAGCTTTAAGGTTTGTATTTTCTTGAACCAGTTTTTGGCGTTCTAATGCTGTGACTCCATTGAGCGTGGATACGATGGCTTCGGAAGCGTCTTTTAAACGAAGCGCCTGTCCCAGCATGCTAGCGACGATGCGGAGCACTTGGAGGTCGTAATCATAATTACGAGACTTCTCAAAGTTTAGGTCGATGTTTAAGGTGCCGATTGGTTTCTTGGCTCCCTGAATCGGCACAGAAATAAAGCTAGTTTCTGAACGAGAGCCTTGGTCGCGTGGTCCTGTTCGGTTCAAAAACGTTGGTTCTTGACTGATCTGCGTCAGCACAACCGGTTTGCCGGTATCAGCTACCTGCCCGGTAATACCTTCGCCAGTATTCCACTCAGCCCGACGGCCTTTTCCGTCTATTCCGCAGGATGCTTCAACCCGTAATCCGTTGGAATTCGGGTCGACAACGACGACTGCACTTCTCAGTACACCATAGTCATGATCAAGAATGTCTAAAACCCGTTGCAATCCGGCCCGGCTATTGGGTTCGGTACTTAATGCTTGGTTGATATTGGTAAGCATCCTCAGAGCAGAGGAATCAGCAGAAAACTTATAAGGTTTTGTTATCGACATGGATAGTGGTTGTCGTTTATTAACATGCTTGCCGATTTCCGAAAAACGCCTGCGAGCTGGTTCGAAGACTACAGCCGCTCAGCGTGCGCCGTATTGTTTCTTCTAGACAGGTGCCGGAAGAGTCGACGAGCCCATTAAGTGGGTGTCAATACCTCGAGCAGCACTCCGTCCTTCGGCGATCGCCCATACGATCAGTGACTGACCACGTTGCATGTCACCAGCTGCAAACACAGACGGTTGACTCGTCATCCAGTTCGGGTCTCGCCACACGTTGCCACGTTCTGTGAGCTTGACGTCGAGTTCTGCCAGAAGACCCTCACGCTCTGGTCCGACAAATCCCATGGCGAGTAGTACGAGGTCGACGTCCATAATGAATCCACTATCGG
>DTWD01000265.1 GCA_012963185.1 Acidobacteriota bacterium | reverse complement strand
TTAACCGTAAAAGGCTTTTTGCTGATCGAAATCGGAAACGGCCAGGCACAAAAGCTTGAACAGTCAGTCGAATCGATACCAAGCCTCGTCTTACGAGGATTCCGAACTGACCTACAGGGAATATCCAGAACCGCTATCATCGAGCGCTCTAGCCCTTCATGACAGAGAACGGAATGTCAGACTGCTTATTCTGCAAGATAGCGACCGGGGCGATACAGAGTGACCTCGTTTATGAAGACGATAACGTTATCGCCTTTAACGACATTAACCCTCAGGCACCCACACATGTACTGATTGTGCCAAAACGACATATCAGTACGTTAAACGATCTAACTTCCGCTGATGAACTTATCGTCGGGAATCTTGTCAGGAGCGCCGCAACAATTGCCGCATCTCAAGGGCATGCCGCAAATGGTTATCGGACGGTCTTCAACTGCAATAAAGCTGCCGGACAAACAGTCTTTCACATCCACTTACACCTACTTGCCGGCAGACGACTCGATTGGCCACCGGGCTAGCAACGTCGGCAATTCTATAAGCGAACGTATCTCCGGTACTCCATTGGCACGGCTGTTGTTAACATCGCCTGAACGAACCAGCAAGACAGCCGCCATCCCAACCTGGCGGGCACCTAAAATGTCATGCGTCACGCTATCACCAACCATTACGCCCTGTTCGGCTGATACCTCGACCGACCTGAGAGCTTCGCGGAAAATACTTGGGTGCGGTTTTAGGTAACCTTGCTCAGACGAAGACACCGCAGCTGTTATAAAAGCAGATAGATTGAAATGGTTTTGGAAGGTTTCTAAGCACCGATGCGTATTGGAAATTAAACCTATGCGATACCCTGCTTTGCACAAATCGATAAAAGCAGGCCTCACGTCATCATACAGAGCAAAATGGTGACAGGTTGCCCATTCATCGTAAATCTCACGCGCGCATGCATCTAGCGCTGGTCCACACGCACCCATTTGACTCAAAACGCATTTCGCATACCGGACGAAAGGGTCTGGCCTGTAAACATTATCGTTAGATTGATCAAGTTCAACCGAAGCCAAACGCACCGCTTCGGCAAAACGGGATGGCTCGACGTGCAAGCCATAGCGCGCCGCAAACGACTGATACCCGAAACCGTCGAAAGTCGGGCCAGGATGAATCAAGGTGAAATCAACATCAAAAAATACAGCCTCCATTGGCCGTGCTTGCCTCCTCACCAAAGTCTTTGAAACTACACCACAGGAGGCAGACCTTACCGAGGTCTACCCATGGTCCGCTGTTCATTACGGTTACGCCGACTGATCCTGTGCTTACTAACTTCGCCAAAGAGTAGTTCTATTGCCGTCGGCTCGCTGTAATCGGTGTCCTTGATACGACTACTATTTGCACTACAATTAATGTAAATATCTACTGGTTATAGCTTTACGCCGTTCGCTCCACAACCACGTCACGAAAATCATGCCCGACTGGAAGGATACACTCAACCTCCCCAACACCGGCTTTCGTATGAAGGCGAACCTAGCTGCCCGTGAACCAGAAATGCATGCCCACTGGGAAAATTCTGACCTATACGGCCAAATACGTAAACAACAGTGCGGTAAGCAACGTTACATATTGCACGATGGACCACCTTATGCGAACGGCCGGATCCATCTTGGTCACGCACTCAACAAAATCCTAAAGGATTTTATTGTCAAATCAAGGACCATGGCCGGTTTCGATGCACCCTATGTCCCAGGATGGGATTGCCATGGCTTGCCGATAGAACTACAGGTTGATCGACAACTCGGAAAGAAAAAACGTGAAATGAGCACGGCTGACATCAGACGAGCCTGTCGCGACTATGCCACTAAGCATGTCGACCTCATGCGCAGTGAATTCAAACGGCTTGGCGTACTCGGCAACTGGGATACGCCATACCTGACAATGGACTATGCCTATCAAGCAACTATTGTTCGAATCCTTGGGCACTTCGTTGAACAAGGACTTGTTTACAGAGGCAAGAAGCCTGTTCATTGGTGTATCAGTTGTCGCACTGCGCTGGCCGAAGCTGAAGTTGAGCATGAAATGCATCGTTCACCGGCTATCTATGTTGAGTTTCCTCTGAAAGAAGAAAGCCGCTCACAGTTCGACGAGTTAGCACCCTTTTTTACAGGTAAGTCAGTCTCGGTATTAATTTGGACTACGACGCCTTGGACGATTCCCTCTAACCTTGCTGTCGCATTTCACCCCGAACTCACCTATGGTGTGTACGATTCAAAAACTGAAACCGGTGACTCCTCCGCCCTGATTCTTGCGAAAGATTTGGCTAGTCGTGTCGAACAGGAAACGGGGCATGTTCTCGGAGAACCACTCGCGACATGTCAAGGACGAGACTTAGAATCACTTCGGTTTCACCATCCATTGTATGAGCGAGACTCATTAGCTGTTCTGGCTGACTACGTAACGATTGAGCAAGGTACCGGGGCGGTACATACCGCGCCAGGCCACGGCACCGACGACTTCAACACAGGGACGCGTTATGGGCTCGAGGTCTACGCTCCAGTTGGGCCTGATGGGAAATTCGCCGCCAACGTTGAGTTGTTTGCTGGTTTGCGCGTCTTCGATTCCAATCCCAAGGTCGAAGAAGCCCTCATAGCTCGAAAACGACTTTGGCACCGCAGTAACCTTGACCACTCGTATCCACACTGCTGGCGATGCCATAACCCTGTCATCTTCCTCGCAACTTCACAGTGGTTTGTCGCTATGGACACCAAAGATTTTCGGAAACGGGCTCTGAATGCTATTTCGGAAGTCGAATGGTTTCCCAGTTGGGGCGAAGAACGGATTCACACCATGGTGGCAAACCGACCAGACTGGTGTATTTCTCGGCAACGCTCTTGGGGCGTGCCGATTCCCGCTCTGTACTGCACCTCGTGCCACGAAGCCACGCTGACGAAAACGCTGACTGACCAAGCCGCATCACTCTTCGAAACTCACGGCGCAGATGCATGGTACGAGCACGACCTTAGTGAATTCGTACCTCCAGATTTCACCTGTCCCTCTTGTGGCAACGGGAAGTTCGAACGAGAGCAGGACATTCTTGATGTCTGGTTCGACTCAGGATCAAGTCATGAAGCAGTGCTTGGATTAAACAAAGAACTTAGATGGCCTGCAGACCTTTACCTCGAAGGCTCAGACCAACACCGCGGCTGGTTCCATAGCTCACTACTTGTCGGCCTCGGAACGCGTGACGCCGCACCGTATAAACAAGTTCTGACTCATGGATTTGTAGTCGACGAGGACGGTCGGAAAATGTCTAAGTCACTCGGCAATGTCATCGACCCCGACACAATTATTAAACGACACGGGGCCGAAATACTAAGACTATGGGCTGCAATGGTCGACTACCGAGAAGAAATGCGCCTTGGACAGGAGATTCTCGACCGCGTAGTTGAAGCCTATCGAAAAATCCGTAATACCTTACGGATCATGACAGCCAATCTCTACGACTTTGACCCGTCAACCGACTTTGTCCCACACGACGAACTCGAAGAAGTAGATCGTTATGCCCTTGCACGGTACGGTGAAACCGGGTCAAAGATTATTCAGGCTTACGAACGTTACGAATTCAAATCGATCTCACATACGCTAAACCAATTCTTAACGGTTGAAGTTAGTGCATTCTATATTGATGTCTCAAAAGACAGACTGTACACATTTGCAGCAAATTCAAGAGCACGACGGTCAGCTCAGACCGCTCTGTACACAATCACCGATGGCTTAGCGAGATTGCTCGCACCATTACTCCCAGTCACTACTGAAGACCTTTGGCACTTTATCCCAGGCTCACGACCATCAAGCGTGCACCTGGCTGACTTTCCGGACAACTGCAAAGCACTGGTGGATACTGATTTACTTGCCCGTTGGAAGCGTCTCTTAGCATTACGCGACCACGTAAATCGAGAACTCGAACGTTTGCGACAAGAAAAAATCGTTGGCACTTCCCTCGAGGCAACCGTGTCACTTCGCGCAGATGGGGTCACGTCGAGTTTGCTCGAATCATACGAATCCTTTCTACCTACGCTCTTTATTACGTCGAACGTTGTATTGGCAACGAATGAGTCAAAAGCATTGAGCCAGGTAGCCAAACAAAGCCCAGTAGCATCTGAATCAGGTAACGTGTTTATGGAACAAGATGACGACGGTCAATATGCTGGCTCTGCGGTAATTGACGTCAAACGAACGACGGGCACAAAGTGCGAGCGTTGCTGGCGATACGTAAATTCAGTGTCAACATCAGGAGCTAGCGGTTTATGTGCCCGCTGCGTTGAGGCATTGGCTGAGGCAAATCAAGTTGGCGTCTGATTTTCCGTCGAGACAAATGATGTTTGGCTTTGCAGCGTCAATCTTGTTTGTTGACCAGAGCACGAAGGCGCTCGTACGTCATCACCTAGCGCTTCATGAGAGTATCAGCATCATCCCTGATTTCCTCGATTTCCGCTATGTGCAAAACACTGGAGCAGCGTTCGGAATCCTGAATAATGCCGATATCCCATTTAAACCTGCACTAATGACTGCAGTTGCACTTTTTGCACTAATCGCATTAGTTCTCTATACAAGCCGTCTTTCTTCAGAAAAACCGCTGGCAAAAATTGGACTTACAGCTATCATTGGCGGCGCATGCGGAAACCTCGCCGACCGTATCTCAACCGGCTATGTTGTTGATTTCATTGACGTATATTGGGGCACTTGGCATTTCTGGGCATTTAACGTCGCTGATGCTTCTATCACCGTTGGCGCTGGATGTCTCATCCTAGACATGGCACTCTTGAACAAACATGTATCCGAAACTACTTGAGCTCGGACCAATCAGCATTTACTCATACGGTTTATTGCTAGTTTCGGCTTACCTGATTGGCCTCCAACTAGCCGTATCACGAGGACGAGCCCGTGGCCTTGATGGTAACCGTGTAATGGACCTCGGCATTGCCATTATTGTCGCTGCCTTAGTCGGGGCCAAATTGTTGCTGTTTTTTGTTGATTTTGACCATTTCACTGAAGATCCAACTGAACTCTGGACTCTCCTCCGGTCAGGAGGTGTCTTCTACGGCGGTTTCCTACTCGCAGTTGGAGTTGCGTTCTGGTACATGAAACGTCACGCCATGCCTCTTTGGACGACTTGTGACGCGTTCGCGCCAGGCATCGCACTTGGACAGGCCGTCGGGCGTGTTGGATGTCTTCTTGCCGGTTGCTGCTATGGCAAACCAACTGATCTTCCATGGGCAGTAACATTTACAGACCCACTCGCAGCAAGTAATGTCGGAACTCCTCTCGGTGTTAGTCTGCATCCCACTCAACTCTATGAGTCACTCGCTACATTATTAATTTTGATTTTTCTTCTGATCTGGGAACGAAAGGGCCACGCGTACGCTGGTCGGACCTTTTGGACCTATCTTTTCCTGTATCCGACGACTCGATTTATTATTGAGTTCTACCGTGGCGACCCACGGGGCACAGTCTTCGATCTGTTATCGACTTCGCAGTTCGTATCGGTCATGATCGTACCGATCAGTATTGCAATGCTTATCGTCCTCGCCAGAAACAACCGTTCCAGTAGCGGGCCATCTTCTACACCTGTACACGCCTAACATTCATCGTGCCCGATAGCGCGACCACCCGCCGACTTGTTCAATCGATATCCGAGCACGTCACGCTTGAGGTCAGCAATGAAAACACCGGATACCGAGTCGACCAATTCTTGGCTGCCCATCTGGGCCATATGACTCGGTCACACATACAAAAACTGACAAAAGACGGACGGGTCACAATCGACACAAAATTAGCCCGCGCAAGCACTACGGTTCACACCGGAAATATTGTCAGGCTTGAGTTACCCCCTGCTGTTCCAGCAAAGCCCAAAGCTGAGGCCCTACCCATTGATGTCGTGTACGAAGACAGTGATGTAATTGTCGTCAATAAACCCGCCGGCATGGTCGTCCACCCAGCAGCCGGTCATCCTGATGGAACATTAGTCAATGCACTGATACACCACGTCAGTGACCTCAGTGGTATCGGTGGTGAACTCCGTCCTGGCATCGTTCACCGTCTAGACCGTGGGACATCAGGCCTGATCGTCATCGCCAAGCACGACCAAGCCCATGCAAACCTAGCCAGACAATTCAAAAATAGAAAAGTCGAAAAAGAATATACGGTACTCGTTTGGGGTGTTGTTCAGCAGGGCCGACGAATTGATCTACCAATCGGGCGAGACCCACTGGACAGAAAAAAGATCTCTACACGTTCACGCCGAGCTCGTGAAGCTGTCACTCGGGTTGTAGGAGCCGAACATCTCGACGGCATCTCATTCCTCAAAGTCACTATCGCAACCGGTCGTACGCATCAAATTCGTGTCCATCTCAGCGCCATTGGACATCCCATCGTCGGAGACCAGACATACGGTGGCAAAAAACGCCAGCCGCCGGGTCACCTCAAAATTGTGCAACGACTCGACCGACCGTTTTTGCATGCGTCACGTCTGGTATTTGCCCATCCAAATGACGGCAGGGCTATCGAACTATCATGCGCGCTTCCTACGGATCTTCAGGATGCGATTACTGATATTCGAAAAATCACTGATACCCGCCGAGCGAAAAGACACCAGTAATGTTGGGGGCACTGTATGGACGAAGCT